>NZ_DAINOE010000013.1:21425-60182 GCF_036735525.1 Arsukibacterium sp.
TTGCCACTGCTAAAACAATCAGCCGAGCCCTGCAACAACACCACTTTAATATCAGCTTGCTGCTCGGCCAGCATCAACTGCGCAGTGAGTTGTTGGTACATGGCTAAATTTAATGCGTTTTTTTTCTCTGGCCGGTTCAGGGTCAGCGTTAACACTCCCTGCTGTAGCTCAGCTAATACTGTTGTCATTTGTCTTCCTTAGAAACCTGCGACACTGCCTTCGCGCCGCGGATCAGCAGCACCTTGCAACACCTTTGGGGTTACTTCAATGGCATGCAAGCCACTGTTTAAATCCTGTAACCGTACCTGATGACCTAGCACGGATAACGCCTGCTCCAGTTGCTGTAATGGCGTACCCGACTCCAATGCCAAATAGTCATTGCGGTGTGTAAATCGGGGTAAATCCAGGGCTTGTTGCACATCTAACTGCCAATCCAGAATAGCCACCAGGCTTTGTGCCACATAATTAATAATGCGGCTGCCACCGGGTGAGCCAATCACCAGCTTTAACTGATTATCGGCATCAAAGACCATCATCGGCGCCATAGAACTGCGCGGTCTCTTACCGCCCTCTACCCGGTTGGCAATTAACAGCCCGGCCTGCTCAGGAGCCAGACTAAAATCGGTCAGCTGATTATTTAATAAATAGCCATTGACCATCAGTCCTGAGCCAAACACATTTTCAATGCTGGTGGTCATGCTGACCGCATTGCCCTTGGCATCAACAATCGATAAATGACTGGTGTTGTAAAATTCTATGGCGTTGGCACTAAGCAATGGTTGAGCCCCGACCGGCTCACCAGCTAGCATCACTGGTGCTGCGTTTTTAGCTGAAATCAGTGCGGCGCGGCCGGCTAAATAGTCTGCTGCCAGCAAGCCCTCAACCGGCACTGCACTGAAATCCGGATCGGCGACAAAGCGGTCTCGATCGGCAAAGGCTAAGCGTGACGCTTCACTGATCAAATGAATAGCTTCAGCGCTATTGATCTGAAGCTCAGGCAGCGGAAAATGTGACAATATGCCCATGATTTGTAAAACCGCTATGCCACCTGAGCTGGGCGGCGCCATGCCACAGATTTGATACTGCCGGTAAGCTAAACAAACGGGGTCACGCTGCAGCGCCTGATAATTAGCTAAATCATCAAGGCTCAATAATCCCGGGTTCACCGCCGCTTGCTGCACTGTTGCCACTAATTGTTTGGCATTGTCGCCCTGATAAAAAGCCTGCACGCCTTGTGCAGCAATCTGTCGCAATATCGCAGCGTATTGCGGATTTTTTAAAATAGTGCCTGAGGCTACTGACTCGCCTTGCGGATAAAAATACTCTTTAGCAGGCGACAGCTTTTGGACTCCCTGATTCCAGCCCCGGGCTAACTGGCCGCTGATGCGTTCTGTAACCTCAAAGCCCTGCTCCGCCTGAGCAATGGTATCGGTAAATAAACTGGCCCAGGGCAATGTGCCATATAATTGATGCGCATCAGCCAAGGCTTTGAGTACGCCCGGCACACCAACTGATTTGCCGCCGACATAAGCCTGGCGCCAATCCAGTAATTGGCCATCCTGTTCAAATAAGCGGCCTGTTGCCGCTGCCGGCGCGGTTTCGCGGCCATCAAAGCTGGTTAATTGCTGTGTATCTGCCTGCCAGTGCAGGATAAAAGCACCGCCGCCAATGCCTGAGCTTTGCGGCTCCACTAAGCCCAGCATTAATTGCGTGGCTATGGCAGCATCTATTGCAGACCCCCCGGCGGCAAGCATCCGCTGTCCTGCTGCTGCGGCCAACGGATGTGCTGCGGCCACCATCGCTTTTGGATATTCGGTTAACTGCTGCTGATAAAGGCCAGTGGCAGCTTCAGGCTCACGGGTTTCTTGCACCGGCTGTGCAACTATCGACGCAGAGAGTAACAACCAGGCACTATTACTTAGCCAAAAAAATGGTTTCATGTTGCCGCCCCTCATCAATCGTAAATCAAACATAAAACTGCAATCCTATACCCTACTGCCTGCTGCCGGGCAAAGCAAGCATCTACAGCATTAGAAATAACGCTTGATCTTAAGCAGTAAATCGTTTTGCATAGGCACTTTATTATTAATGCTGCAGGTGTCTGTTGCTAAAGATTGTATGGTCCATCCATTTTCTGCCTTATCTATTGTTACTCACGCTGTTATGGCTACTGGCTCTGGCAGGACAACCCGCTCAGGAAGCCTTATTATATAGCCGTCAAGCGTTAGCTGAGCATCAATACTGGCGCTTACTCAGCGCACATCTGGTGCATTCGAACTGGTATCATTTGCTACTGAACAGCGGTGGCTTATTGTTAGTCATGTTGCTGCATGCTGAGTATCAGGCACGACAGCCGCTACTATGGCAGTGCCTGTTTGCCGCTTTACTGATAAGCCTGCTAACCTGGCTATGGCAACCGCATATTGTTGAATATGTTGGCTTATCCGGCATTTTGCATGCGCTGCTCTGCTATGGCGCGCTCTGTGACAGCCAGTTGCGTAAAGTCGGCGGCAAACTGCTGTTAGTGGGGCTTATAGCTAAAGTGGCTTATGAGCACTATCAGGGCCCGGATGCGGCTTTAGGGCAACTAATTAATGCTGAAGTGGCTATTTTTGCCCATTTATATGGTCTTATCGCCGGCTTTTTATTGTTTGGCTGGGATCTGGTCCGACGCACTACGCTATTTCGCGGAACAAATAACCCCTCTTAAAAACAACCACAGCACTATTGCGCATCAACGCTCATCCTGCCAGTTAAACCAGCCACCAAACAAGCGGTACACCGCATAACTACTTACTTCAGCGCTAAGCTTGGCATAGAGGTCAAAGTTACTTAGATTTACCGTTAGCATGCAACTGAGATAGGGGCAATTTACCGGCCGGAAGGTTTGGCTTCCCACTGAGCTAACCCCGGCATTAAAGTCGTGTAATTTAATCAGTTGCGACACCCGCCAATGATGATAATCGCTGCTGACAAACTGTAAACGCTGACTGGTCGATAAGCGCTGGCTTAACCTGTAAAACTCCTGATAGGTATTATCACCGCCATCAAAACAGTCCACCACCAACTGGTCGTGCTTTTCCAGTAAAAAATCAAGATAGGGCTGACAGTGCCGGGTAGTAATAGTCACACTGGCCGGCATATTATTCACTTGCCTGACTAAATGCCGCAAACGTGCCTCGCCGCAGGCCGGTAAATGCTCTGGCGAGCCACCACAGCCCAATAGCACAAAATGGCTATCAGAGGATGCTGTGACACTGGTATTAATCTGACTGCTGTACAAGATGCGCACCTGATTGGCGACCAAGGTATTACCTAATAGGTAAAAACTTACCAATAAACACCATAGGCCCTTTTTACGATAAGCCATGCAGGCCAGCAGCAAAGCATACATAAACAAGTTATGCGGGTATAGCATGGTTTCAAGCAGATCTTTCATCTGTTCCCCCGACGCCGCCAGGCAGCAGCAAACTGATATTTAGTAAGGCCCAAGGCAACCAGAGCATACCGGATGTCAGCACATGCCCGGCCAGCAAGCAGACCATCAATAACAGCAGGTTTAGCAGTATAATGGCTGCGGCTTGAGAGCGCTGCCGACTCTGCCAATTGTGCCAGAATAGCAGAGTAAAACTCCAGACAAATACCAAGACCCCTGCTAAACCATAAAAAATCCATAGATCAAACAGATCCAGCTCCACAAAATACTTTTTAAGGTATAGCTGCATACCGCTGATACCGACACCAAACAGCAGTTGCCAGACCGGGTATTCTGATATCAGCGTCTGCAGTGAACGTGATAAATACAGATCCCGCGACGATAATAGGATTCCAGCGAGTCCGCGCTGCTGGTATGCGTACTGCCATTTATCCCATAACCCCGCCCACTGCAATAAAGCTGGCCCTTGCCACAGCAGTAGCAAACATAGCATCACACTTAACAGCAGCAAAGGGCCCAGCAAAGCGCGCCTTTGCTGCCACCAGCGTCCGTTTTGCAGCAATAGCGGCAGCAGTAACACCAGCACCAGACAACCTAATACCCCGGTTTTAGTCAGCATCAAGGCGGCACAGCTCAGGCTAATTAAGCCTGTAAGTAAATACGCCACTTTATTGCGTGGCCAACAATACAACAGTGCCCAACAGCTCAGTACCAGCCACAGTGCTGACAACTCATTGGTGGAGTAAAAAAATCCTTTATAGCCTAAGAAGCGTTGCTGCACCGCTTCCATCGGCTGATAAGCGGTATAGCCAAAACCCAGCAGCCCCAACAGCACATTTACCAGTACCACTAAAAAGCTTATTAACATTACTCGTTGCAGCAACTGACCGCAGGCTTTGGGGGTTTGCAAGGCTAAGGGCTTTAAATAATAAAATGCCAGCAGCAGCGCCAGTATTTTGCTGACCAGTTGCAATTCGGCTAACCAAAACAGCTGGCCAGTCTGGCTAAAGCTAAGCAGCGGTCCCAATAGCATCAAGGCCCCCAGTAAGCTCAGATACCAAGCCTGAGCTTGCCGCCGTTGCCATAACGAGCTGTACATTAAGGCCAGCAAAGTACCTTTAAATATCATGCTGAGCCCATAACTGGTGCCGACACTTTGCAACAAAGCACCGTTTAACATATCTACCAGCAAAAACCATGGCGCCAACCATAAAACAAGCTGATCGGTCCGGCTTATTTGTCTCGTTGGCGGGAGCATTATTTTTTAAACATCCCTGAGATGCCTTTGTTTAACAAGCGAATTCGCATCCGGCTCAGCCAGGCCAGTTTTTGTTTAAAATAATAGCGGCTTTTTAGCGTCACTAACCCAGAACGGCAATAGTGCAGCCATTGCGCCAGGCTAAGCGGTTGCTTTTGCATCATTAAGCGATAAAACATTTGATTCTGCAGGTTTCTTTCAGACATGTGCGCCCGGTGCTTAGCGACAAATTGTTTGTGCGCATCCAGTCTTTTCGGTGAATCGGTAATACGGCCCAGCTCATGACCCACATTTACTTTGTAACTGGCATCGGCAATACGTAATGCCGGGCCAAAGCCCTGCACTACCCGGACCCACATATCGTAATCCTGAAAGGCGGCCAGCGCAGTGTCGAATCCCTGTAGTGCTATCATTCTGTCACGCTTGACCAGCGCCTGATTGGACATAGAATGTAAGTCGAGTAAGGCGGTTAGGGTAACCACCTCAGGGTAATTAAACAGTGTCTTGCGCACACTACCATAGTCCCAGATATAGGATGAACTGACGCAACTGTACTGATCATCATAAGCCGCATATAAACTACTCAGGCGATGCGGCAAAAACTCATCGTCATCATCTAAACCGGTAACAAATTCACCTTTAGCCTGTTCTATAGCTCTGTTACGGGCAGCACAAGCCCCCATACCCTGCGGCTGACGAAAAAAACGTACCCGCTCTTCATTGATATACCGGTTAGTTAAGCGGCTCCAGCTGTCATCTGTAGAAGCATCGTCTACCACGATTAATTCAAAGTAAGGATAATCCTGAGCCAATACAGATTCTATCGCCCGTATCGCCATGTCTACCCGGTTAAAAGTCGGCATATAAACGCTTATTAACGGCTTAGCTTGCTGTTTATTCATGCTGATTCCTTAAATCCGGCCGAGGATAACTAACCATAAATAGCGAAGCAACCTTAGTTGCCGGCCAATGCGGCTAGGTTGTAACAACAAGCGGTAAGCCCACTCAAGATTGAGTTTACACCACAGCTCTGGTGCCCGTTTCACATTACCCGTGTACACATCGTAGGTGCCCCCTACGCCCATATAAAAACATGCAGGATGCTGCTGCATAATACGGCCAATCAGTAATTCCTGCCGCGGTGAACCCATAGCAACACTGACAATGCGAGCGCCGCTTAGTGTTATTGCATCAATCAACGCCGCTTCGTCGCTAAAATAGCCGTCCACCGCCCCCACCAACTGCACGCCTTCAGCCGTTAATTTATCACGGGTTTGCTGTAATACCTCCGGCTTAGCACCAATGATAAATACCGGCACCTGATAACGTGCAGCCCGTTTCATTAACTGTTGCCACAATTCGCAACCGGGAATCCGTTGCACTTTAATACCCAACCTTCGACTCATCACTTTTACCACACCAATACCATCGGCATAGCGCAAATCCGCCTGTTGGATCACGCTATTAATAGCGGGGTTTTCCAATGCACTGAGCACTTTTTCCGGATTAATAGCGATAGCCGAGCCATGAAAAACCGTACCATCCGGCTTTATCACCGTATTTAGCAGCGCATCCATGCCACTGAAGGCGGCCACAGCGACCGGTCCAATATTTACCGTTTGCGGCAATGCCGCACCTGCTGGTTCAGTCATCTCATGCTCACTGTTTAGTTAGCTGTTGATATAAGAGCTCAAGACGTTGGGCCACTTGGGCTATTCCCTCTGGCTCAGCTCTTTGTCTGGCCGCCTGTTGCCAGGTGGCATATTGTTCGGGGCTGGCCTGCCACATCTGCTGTAATGCCTGCAACAAAGCTTGTTGCAGCGCATGTTCATCAGCGTGTGCTGGTAGTAAAAAGCCATTCTCACCGTCAATCACTTGTGCCAGGCTGCCATCGGTGGTCGTGGCAATCACTGGCGTGTAACACGCCATGGCCTCGGCCATCACCAGCCCAAAGGCTTCGTTGCGTGACAAACTCACTAAACAACGGGCCCGGTGATACCATTGCTGTAATTCTGTTGGCGTTTGCCCGCTTAAAAAACTGGCGTTGGGATAGAGCGCCAAAACCTGTTGCAGCTGCGCTTGCATGGGGCCTGAGCCAATGATAAGTATGCGCTTATCTGCCAGCAACGGCAGCAAGCTGATTAAGCGATCTACCCCTTTGTTGTGATCTAAACTCCCTACAAAAAGTAAATCGATGTCTTTATCCGCTAATGGCTTTTGCCGGGCAGCGGCGTACACCTGAGCGATACCGGCTGACAGCACCTGCCAACTGGCTGGCTGACAGAAAAAATGCTGCGCCAGGCTTTGACTACTGAATATCCAGTGTTCGACAAAACCAGCACACCAGCGATACCACCATCCTGCCGGCTTATATTTATAGATATCACTGCCATGACAAGTAACAATAATGCGGACATGACGATGTCTGCACAATTTATACAATAAGGCCAACCAGATGGTCGGATAAAAAAAATGAACGTGTATAATATCGAAGCTTTGCCGGGTAAAGAGGTAGCGCCAGGTAAAGTCCAGCAAAAATACCGGATATTTAAGGTAACGATTCAGCCTCGAGTCACTGTGCCAGCGCATATAATGGTAACCAGGCTTTAAGCCGGCAGCCTGCAGTGCTTCTACCTGCTGCTGCACAAAGCGCCCCTGAAAAGGTGCGCTGGCTTTAGGCCCCATATTGGTAATTACAAGAACTGACGGTTGCGACAAAACGATTACTCTTTAATCAAGACTTACACTCAGGGGATAACCCTACTCATTTTATACAGATAGCGAGTCAGAATAAGCGGTTTTAAAAAAATAAACACCGAGTTTATCATTGGATTAATGAAATCACTTGATACACTGGCAAGGTGAAAGTGTAATTGTTACAACTGACGCTTAGCTGAATACGATTGGACGGAATCCTGATGCCTGAAGTTGGCTTTTTATTGTCGAGTGGGATCTTTGGTTGTGCGCTGGCTCTGGCTATCTATTATCCGCTATCGCAGAAAATAGGTCTGGTCGATATTCCCCGTGGCAGGAAACAGCATCAGGGCGCGATTCCACTGATTGGCGGTTTGGCCGTATATACCGGCTTATTAGTCAGTCTGCTATTGTTTGGCACACCGGCTCTGCAAGCAGGCTATTACCTCACTTGTGCCGGCGCTATAGTATTGCTCGGAGCTTTTGATGACTACCTGGATTTAAGTGTCTCCTTGCGACTGTCGGTACAGTTATTACTCGGCTTATTAATGATTTTCAGCCTTGATTTGCATATCAGTCAGCTGAGTAACCTGTTTGGCTTTGGGCCATTACCATTGGGCCCTTTGGGTATTCCCTTTACTCTGATAGCGGTCATTGCCGCCATTAATGCCTTTAACATGACTGACGGCATTGATGGTCTGGCCGGAATGTTAAGTCTGGTCAGTTTTAGTTGTATCGCACTTTTTATGTTGCTATGGGGCCAAGCACATTATGCGTTGCTGCCATTATTATTGATCGTGGCATTATTGCCTTATCTGGCGTTAAATCTGAATCTTTGGCCAGCGCGAAAAGTCTTTATGGGTGATGCTGGTAGCATGCTTATCGGATTGTCGGTTATTTGGTTGCTTATTCTGGGTACACAAAGTGAAACTGCCAGTTTTCGGCCGGTTACCGCCTTATGGATTATTGCTATACCGCTGATGGATATGCTGGCTATTATGTTCCGCCGTCTTGCTAAAGGGCAGTCGCCCTTTAAGGCCGATCGCGAACATTTACATCATATTTCTTTGCGTATGGGCTTAAGCTCCCGCCAATCCTTATTCCTTATCAGCGCTTTGGCTTGTGTTTTTGCTTGTTTTGGCATTATTGGTGAGTATTTACTGGTACCAGATCTGGCGATGTTATTGTTATTTATTGCTATTTTTAGCCTGTATTTAATGCTGCTTCAACATGTTTGGCGGCTGATATCCTGGATCCGGCAACGGCAGAGAACCCGCTAATGTTAAAACGACTAAATAAACTGCTGCAAGCCCGCGCTACGGCCATGTTATCAGAAAAACTGCTGAAAATTCTGCTGGCCGCGGTGCTGACCATTATTGTAGCTCGTTGGCTGGGCGCGGCTGAATTAGGTATTTACGCTATTGTGATGGCCTGGAGCGCTTTTTTAGTTCCGTTAACCAGTATGGGCTTAAACAATATTGTTGTGCGGCAAATGGTTAAACATAACGAATCGCAACAAGCGATGACGCTATTATATAGCGCTATCAGCATCAGGCTGGGTCTGGGGTTACTGGGGGGCAGCCTGATGTTGCTGCTTTTTTACGGCCTGTATCCGCAACTCTTTACTGGCTACACTGCACTGGCCATCCCAGTGCTCTTTTTGTTGCAGGCGTTTTTTGGCTTTTTATTGTTTGAATTTTATCTGAATTATCAGGGTACATTTCGAAGCCCGGCTTATGCCAAAGCCGCCATCAGCCTGTTTAGTTTTTGCCTGAAACTACTATTACTGTATTTGGGCTTTGGCATAGCCAGTTTGTTATTACTGACCGGCATAGAGTTTTTGTTAGTGGCACTGGCTCAATACCTGTTGTACCGTCGAAAGCAACAGCCGTTTAACGCCACAGCAGAGCGCTGGCCTGGTTATCATCCTCGCTGGTTTAACCTCAGTCAGGTTAAAGCACTGCTGAAACGCTCATCGTGGCTGTGGTTATCCGGTATAGTGTCAGTGATTTACCTGAAAATCGATATCGTCATGATCGGTGCCATTGCCGGGACTGAGCAAGCAGGCATCTATGCGGCAGCCAGCCGCTTATCTGAACTCTGGTATGTGTTTCCTGCCACCTTAGCAGCACGTTACTACCCGGATATGCTAAAAAGCTACCAAATTGGCCTGACGCCTTACTATGTTAAATTGCGCCGCTTTGCCCTGTGGTTTTTTAGCGCCGCCTTAACCATTGCGGTGTTAATGACACTAAGCGCGTCTTGGCTTATCAGCCTGTTATTTGGCGATGACTTTAGCGCGGCCGTTGAGGTACTGCGTATTCATATCTGGGCAGGCTGTTTTATTTTTGTGCGTTATCTTATCAGCCAGCACCTGGTGATAACCGAGCAGGAGCCGCTATCGTTGTTAAGCCATGGCGTTGGTGCACTGCTGAATGTTGGCCTTAACCTGTGGCTAATTCCTAAGATGGGCATAGTCGGCGCGGCCTGGGCCACGCTGATTTCTTATGCCTATGCCTCGTTCTTTTTCCTGTTTTTATCCGCCAGCACCCGCTCGCAGCTGTGGCAATTTTTCCGCACTCGTCGGCAGAGGCCTCATTAAAAGGTTGTGTGATGACTCAAGCACTTTTCGTTGAAATTAAAGGCGTACAATTTCGTAATAAAGGCGCCTACTTAATGCTACTTGCCAGCCTTGAAGGGTTAAAAGGGCAACCCTCGCCGGTTGAACTGGTGCTATCTCCAGGCCCTAACCTGCCCTATGTCGAGCGCGCCAAACTGGGTGCCTGGCAAAAGCTGTCTTTTCGCCGGGGTGGTCTTGATTTAACCCCCATAATTGGTAAGCTGCCAGGCGCTATCCAGCGACTGTTTCAGCGATATGGCATGGTCAGTGAGCAACAGCTTGATGTAGTGCTCGAAGCCAGTGGTTTTGCTTATGGTGAGCAGTGGCCGCTGCGCTTTTTGCAAAATACCGCCAAAGAAGTGGTACGTTTTGCCAAAGCCAATAAGCCGTTTATTTTTATGCCCCAAGCCTTTGGCCCTTTTAACAGCGAAGCCAGTAAAGCCGCAATGCGTGATATCATCCATCATGCCAGGCTGATTTTTGTCCGTGATCCGGTATCACTCGAACATTTAAAAAGTTGTGTTGCCGAATTACCCGCATCAGTGGTATTAACGCCCGATTTTACTATTGGACTAACTGCCCGCCCTAACGCCGAATTACCCGATATACAGGGCCGCTTTGCGGCGCTTATTCCCAATAACAAAGTGGTATCAAAATTTAACCACGCCGGCGCTGAGCAACAGCGTAGTAGTTATATTGCTGCCTTTGCCGCAGCCGCCAACCACCTACACCAATTGGGCATCAGCACCTTACTGGTAAACCATGAAGGTAAAGAAGATGCGCAAATATGCGCAGAAATCGCGGCATTAGCCCCCTGCCAAATAGTCCAGATTGAAGACCCTCTGGCGGTAAAAGCGCTGATAGGCAGAGCTGAGCTGGCTATCAGCTCACGCTTTCATGGCGCTGTGAATGCGCTCAGTCAGGGCGTGCCCTGTATTGCAACCAGTTGGAGCCATAAATACCATGCCATGATGAGCGATTTTGGCATGGCCGACTACTGTGTTGCCGAGCTGAGCGAACAAAGCTTGCTGACCGCGTTGCAGCAGTTACTGGACAACCAGGCAAGCCTAAGATCTGAGGTAAGAACAAAGGCTGCGGCGTTAAAACAACAAAACAACGCTATGTGGCAGCGCTTGTATCAGGCGCTTAATTAACTGCACTTAACCTACGCCCGTTACAAACAGCGGTACTTTTAAGGTGTTATCGACTTTTTCCGGGCTGCCACACATTTCATCGTAAGCAGATTGATGCACCAAAAAGGCTTTGCGAATGACGCAGGCAGACAATGCCTGCTTTACCTCTTCTACACTGTGAAATTGCTGAGGTCTGTTAGTGTCATCAACTAAAAAAGCTTTTCGACCATCATAATCGGCTTCAGCCAGATAAACCCCCATTTCAAAAGAGTGAATAGTCAGTTCGTCTAGTCGTACATCATGATGGTTAAGGTGTTGGGCACGATGGAAGTTCATGGCAGGCTCCGCTATTTTGTGATCAGTTCAATCTGGGTTTGCATAAAAATTACGCATTATTGTAGCAGCTGGATCTGTCACTTAACCCTGAGCTGCACTAAAGCACTAGCTCGCCGTTGACCTGTGAAGCAATCAGGGTATGATTTAACTCAGCTACCCAATTGTTGTGTTACTTCTGCGAGTTTAATGTGTATGGACGCCAGTTTTTATCGATGCAAACAAGTATTAGTGGTTGACGACTGTGCTCCGGTGCGTTCATCTATCAAGGCTATATTGCAACAAATGGGCTTTGAAGCAATTCATTTAGCGCGTGACGCTAATGAGGCATTGGAGAAATGCCTTGAGCTACCCTTTGATTTTATCTTATGTGATTTTCATCTGGGCGAAGGCCGCGATGGCCATCAGCTATTTGAAAGCCTGAAACAACAGCAGCTATTATCTGCGCTGTGCTGTTTTATTATCATTAGTGCAGAAAACCAGCGGCAAACCATTCATGGTGTAATAGAATTACAGCCTGACGACTATATTTTAAAACCTTTCAGCTTTCCGATTCTGAGTGAGCGCTTAACCCGCGCCGTCAAACAAAAAATTGCCCTGCGTAAAATTCTGATTAATTTGTTTGAGCAAGACGAGCAGCAGGCCATTAAAGCATGCGAATCTGTAGTTAAAAACAAACCCGAGTTTAGTGCTGCTGCCAATCGTTTAAAAGGTGAATTGTTATTAAAAACCGGCCAATACGCAGCAGCTGAGCATTTTTATCAACAGATACTGGATAGCCGTAATTTTGCCTGGGCCAGGCTTGGTCGTGCACTGGCGGCATTTTATCTGGAACGCTGGGATGATACCGAACTCCAATTGGCCGATTTAACGCAGTATGATGAAACTAAGGTAGAAGCGCTGGATTGGTTATCACGGCTTTATGTTAAGTATGGCCGCTACGATGCTGCACAAAAAACCTTATATGAAGCCGTGCTGCTGGCGCCTAAAAATATCACCCGGCAAAAAACCCTTAGTAACCTTAATACCATTATAGGTAATAAAGAAGCGGCAGCGCGTATCAACCAGAAGTTGATTGCTGCTGCCCGTTTTTCTATGCACGAGACACCGGATCTCTATCTGAATCATGCCCGCAGCCTAATTGATGTCGCTTACAGTAAAAACTTACTGGAACGGACTATTTTTCTGCAACATGCCACTCAGTTACTGGACGGCTTAAACAAACGCTTTGATGTCAGTCGCCTGACCCAGGCTATTGCCATTACCCGCAGCCGGGTACTGGCAGCCCGAGGCCAGTTGTTGGAAGCCAAAGAGTTATTGAATGCCCAAGGGCAGCTGGAAAATAGTAGCCTGACCATTGATGGTTGCATGGATGCCGCTAAAGCCCACTTTGAATTGGGCGACCTGCATGCCAGTGAATTTTATATTGATAAATTGGCAGGATTTTTAGCGCAGGATGATTTTTTAACCGAAACCCAGCGCATCATGCTAAAAATGGAACAACAACGCCATCAGCAGCTCAAAGCGCAGATTAAACAAATTAATAGTGAAGCTGCAGAAGCTTATCAGGCTCAGTATTTTGGCCGTGCCACCAGTTTGTTTTGTGAGCTGCTGGATTATATGCCAACCAATCCGGTTATCGCCCTGAATTTGCTGCAGGCAGCCAGTAAGGTGTCCGGCTTAACAGAGCAAACTCTCAGTTACAGCCGTAAAGCTATTCAGTTATTACTGCGCTGTGAGCTGAGCAACACGAATCAGGATAAATTTAATTTGTACTACCAACAGCTGTGCGAGCAATATCCGGAGTTGCAACAGCGGGCTAAACGTCAGCAAGGGGCTGAGTAAACCTTACCCGACAATCGCACCTTTGCCACATTTAGCGACCGGAGTGCACATCAGAAGGGTTTAGCATATATCTCATACTGGCTTTGATTTCACGCCAAATAGCGACAAAAAACGCGGTAAGCGGCACTGCCAGTACCATGCCGGTAATACCCCACAGAACCGTGCCCCAAAAAAACAGCGATATCACGACCAACGCCGGATGCAGTCCGGAATGGTTTGCCATGATTTTCGGCGTTAATAAAACACTTTCTACTACTTGCACAATGGCAAACACCAGGGCTGCCAGCAATAATAGCGGCAGGCCGCCATCTGGTTGCAGTAATGCCATCGGCAAGACTACCAGTAGCCCAATTAAAGATCCCAGAAAAGGGATAATATTCAGCAAACCCAGCACCAGCCCTATAAGCACACCGTATTGCAGGCCAATCAGTGAAAAGCTCAGCGCATATAAAATCCCCATACACATGGCAATGATTAACTGTCCTTGAAAGAACGCACTGACATAGCCTATAAACACATCGATAAAATACAGTAGCTTTTGCCGGGTTGACCGTTGAAACACTGTAAACAATTCAGTCAGTTGGCCACGAAGTAAATGACCGGACAACAGTGCAAAAAACAGGAATAGTGGCACAAAACCTATACCCGCCAGCACCCCCAGATAGGACATTACATTTTTGCTGGTGTGTTCAAGATCAGGCATCACTGACTTGCTACTCTCGCCAGCCTTACCTGGCATATTGTCGGCAAGCATCTTACTGATCTCAGGGAAATTACTGCTAAATACTTGCTGCCAGTGCGCCAACGTATCCGGCAGAGTGGTCATTAACTGCAGCGCCTGGTTAACCATCATAGGCACCAGAAACACAAATAAGCTGCTAATACCGACAAAAAACAATAGCAGCACTATGATAATGGCCAGTATGCGTGGCAGGTGCAGACGGACTGTCAGACACTGCACCACGGGATGCAGCACTAAAGCCAAAATGCCAGCAAGCGATAGTGACAGCAACAGATGGTTAAATACACTCAGCAACCAACCGAACGACCAGGCAATAATGCCGAGTAACAACGTCAGCAGTACCATAAATAACAGCACGGCGGTATAGCGGAACAAGCGTAACTCAACGGCGTTAAACAAACGTTGTTCGCCCGCAAACTTTGCCCTGCCGACCGGAATGTCTTTCATGTCGTAGGGCATCACTAATACCTGATTTAACGGCCGGATCTGCCCAGTAACATCATGCCCACGCCAGCAGCGGTGGCAGCAGCACCAAAGATAAGGAACCAGATGGTGGAATCAGTAAAGCGGCCGGTCACAGCCTCTGTCACCTGATCGCCCATACTTTGCGATGACTGATAGGCAAACACCAACAGTAAAATACCGACCACAAGTAATACAACAGCGAGCACTTTATTATTCATTTTTTATCTCTTTCTGATCAATGAAGGATGAACGCCCAAGATAGACACATTTAACAGCTTTATCTGTACGCTACCTCACATACAGCGGCAGTATTTAGCTGTGTCAGCGCCTTAACCTGGACAGCCATTTCGGCCGCGGCTGCTAAGAGTGCACTACACTCTATTTAGCAAAAAAACAGGGGCTTTCGCCCCCACTTTTACTAAAAAATACAGCTTAGTTACGCACAATAAACTTAGGGGCTGTAGTCAGATCTTCGCGGGTAACATCGACGCGGAGCTGTTGCTTATCGCTGGTGCCTGTCCGGGTGACATTGTCCCAGCCGATAGCTACATCCTTCTGGCCCATACCCAGAAAACCGCCAACGCTGACGATGATCGCCACGATATGACCATTCTCATCAATGACCAGATCATCTACTTTGCCGATGTCTTCATTGTCGTTAGTCCGAACTTCGGTACCAATAAGATTGCTGGCGTGCATACCATTAGCGGGTATTTTGTCGATATGACCTCGGTTTTGCATACGGTTCTGACCGTAGGTATTTTTACGATCAGTGTTGTTATAAGCATCAGACTGCTTGGCATCCTGCGCACGTGGATTGGTTTGTTGTTGCTGATGCTGCTGTTGTTGCTGCTGACGATCCCTGTTATCAGTATTTGACTGCTGTGCCATGACAGAGCTGGCACCTAAGGTTATCGCAGGGGTAACCAATGCATAAAAGACGATTGAGTGTAAGTTTTTCATATGAAGCTCCTTCGGTATAACATTGTACTTCGGACAAGATGTCCTATAACCGTTTCATCACAGCTAGCCTCCCTGGCATCATTACCAAAAAGGGGCTGAATCGCCATCAGATATGGCATTCAGGATGAATTTTCAGCTTACGCTTAAGCCAAAGTGGTGTCGGTGCGATGGCGCGCATACAGGGTCTTTATGCAACAGATTTCCACTTTTTCAGATAAAAAAAGCCCGGCATTTACGGCCGGGCAAAGGGGCTTGCTTTAGTGACTAGGTGCGAGCGTTTTTCTGACCTGGGATCTGATTTTTGTCAGAGTCCATATCGGGTTGTTGTTTAGATGGCTTATTTTTATCTCGTTGATCTTTGTAGCCACCTTGACGTTTTTCTTCATCCATTGCTGGACGTTCATTCTGATTTTTCTGGTTAGCCATGATAGGCCTCCTGATAGTTAATTAAGCAACCCGTTCAGCTGAATGCTGAACAACGGTTTACATCACCTGGCGTAGTAAGACTCGACAGTTGAATTCCAGCTTGGATCCGCCATATTTGGCCAATTATCTTTGTCGAAACCAGGGGCATTTTTAATGCGATCGGCATCAACATCCAGCAGAAAACGCTTGTTGTGTGCATCCAGCGTGAAGGCTTTCCATGGCACAGCAAACAGGCGATCCCCCATACCCAGGAAGCCACCTGATGACAGCACCGCATAACGAATAGTGCCATCATTAACATCAAGCATGATGTCCTGGATTTTACCCAGCTTCTCATCTTGCATATTGCACACTTCATCGCCGGTAATACTGTCGGCACTCAGTAAATGACCTGAGCCCGGCATGTTATCAGCCGCGGCAAGGCCGCTATTAGCTTGGTTCGTTGCAAAGTTCATTTTGATTCCTTCTTGGTTTTGCTGTTAATATCCTTTAACACAGCGTCATTCTTGCCGCCCTGTTTATCAGCTTTGGTTTTTGGCTCCGGGCCTTTGCCAGCATGCTGCTTACCGCTATCCTTAGCCTTTGCACTGTCCTTGCTGTCACTTCCTGTAGCTTGATTCGACTTCATAATCCGTGCTCCAACAAATTGATTCAGGTCTTACCTGCCTCTTGGTCTAAACCTAAACAGAGGCAGGGCGAGCTTCCTAAGATAGATGACCGTTAATACCTGGTCTGTACGCTATCTAACTTAACCAACAGAATGTCAAAAGAGCAGCAAACCAATACCTGACACCGCGGCCACAGCCCCAAAAATCAGAAACCAGATAGTGGCATCGGTGTAACGCCCTGTTACGGCTTCCTTAAACTGATCACCCAAACGTTGCGATGATCGATAGGCAAAGAAAAAAAGCACTAATGCCACAACAATTAAGACTATGGCGAACAGGTTATTATTCATCATGGGTATCTGATCCTTTGAGTGATGACACTGACTATCAGCTATTGGCTACGCTAAACCTAGCTGCACAATGGAATGTTTAACATAAGAGATGGCCATCGCCAGATCTGTACGCTAGCGAACTTAGGCCAGCATTTTTAAACAAGAAAGGAAAAAACTTGCAGGGGTCAGGCCTTGTTTTGTGCAAACAAAAACAAGGCCTTTTTAAAACACGCTATTTACTGCTGGCAGGCGCCTGCTTGCCAATAACTGCCGTCGCTGGATGATAAGGTACTGATCCCCCAGGTCGAGCCAGCTAAACTGGCATTGCTGCCAGTGGCAAAATAATCTGGCAAGAAAAAATTGCCAGTACTGTAAGCCCGCCCGGCGAGCTTGTGGCTATAGTTATTGGTAGTAAAAGCCACACAATCTGATGGTGGGGGTGCTGGGTTGCCACCATTATCACCGCCGCCATGATCACCACCATCACCCGGCCCTGTTGTACTGCAGCTTTGTGCCGGGCCAAAACAACTGGCATCGTCGTCTTGCCAGCGGCACTGATTACCGGTTATCACTTGCTCACGTAACACAAAACTGGCAGTACCATATTCCAGATAACAGTTAGCATAGTTTGTGTAGTCAAGCCGACCGGCGCTGATATGCTGATCTAAGGTGGCATTCTGGCCAGCATCTATTGTGAAGTTCAGTAGCTCTGCGCTGAATAATCCGCCCAAATCGGTGGCGGTTATTAACGCGCTTTGTGCTCCGCCTGCCAGTTGACACTGCTGTGCGCTAAATAAATCTGCATTGATAGTCGCACTCACTGTGCCGTTACTAAATTCTACAACCACAGTCTCCAAATCCCGGTTTAAATCAAACACCCGGCCGCTAACCAGCGCGCATTGACCATTTATCGCTACCGCTAACTCAGACAACTCTGGAGGCGTAGCCGGTGGCGGCGGGCCTATAAGCAGTTGTTCAGTAAAGGCGCTACTGTTAAGTCCGCCGCTATCGGTGGCGCTGACGGTCAATTGATACCAATCATCAGCTAATGGTGAACTACTCATGCTGAACTGTCCGCCGGCTGCAGGTTCAGTGGTGAACAGCTGCTGCACGCCGACACTATCGGTAAAGCTGGCGCTGATGGTTATCGCATCGCCATCCGCATCTGATGCAATACCAGTAATAGTGACCACATTGCTTTGCTTACTAACAGCGATATGACTGAGCTCAGGTGGGCTATTGCGATTAACCCGCTGGTTATTTTCTAAAAAATACTGCCCCAGGTAGCGGGCATAGTTAATACCGTTGCTATTGATATAAGAACCACTGGCTCCCTGCCCGCCTGACCAGGCATGATCAACATTATTCAGCCACAGCATAGACACTCGCCCATCCTGCCACAGGCTTTCATCTGCGGTGCGGCCGGCACCATGGCTAATCAGGTTTTCACCGCTTTGCCGATTTACATTATATAAATTGGCCATACCGTTGCCATTTTGCTCGTTGTAGCACTGGTTAACCGTAGTATCGTTACGGCCATGGGCAATAGCCGCTATCTGACTGTCGAAATAACTGGCATAGCTGCCAGCATACTGGGCACAGCGTGATGCAACGTTAGCGGTTTCACAAGGACCAATAGCTCCACTGGAGCTTGTGCCAATGCTGGGACCAGCACTAATCCCCATACCCGCAAACACATCGGGGGCCAGACAGGCGGTGGTATTAGCAAATGTTGCACCGGATGATAAACCGGCAATATACACCTGATTTGGATCGATCTGATAACTGAGATCGGCTATCAGGTTATTCGCTAAAGTAATCAGATTTTTATAATCACCAGCGTTTCTGGCCTTGGTGCCCTGCCAATAAGACCAACAACCAAAACCGGCTTTGTTCATCGCATCCGGCACTGCAATGACCAAGCCATACTGCTCAGCGGCCTGTGTTAAATTTGCGCTTAAATAAGCATCGATGGATTGGGTGCAACCATGCAGTACCACCATTAGCCCGCGCCCCTGGCCAATGGCAGAGATACTATCGGGCTTGTATATATGTACTTTATTAAAGCCACCCACGCTGACATTTTGCTGCCAACTACCGGCAATGGCTGGCTTAACAAGTAGCCCAGTGGCGAAGATTGCACAGGCCAACACAGCAGCGGCCCGGCTAAAAGCTTGAATTTTCACGTCTGTTGTTCCTTATCATTTTTATAGTTTAAGTGAACACCGCAGCGACGCTACTTCTCCTTGTTTCAATCTCTGACTCCGCTGTAGCTTGCTCCGATGCCCAATAACTATAGAGGGCATCAACCTAAAACGGCTTAGTACTTTAGTGCTGCAAGCAGTAAAACCGCGAATCATCCACGCTTGAAAGCCGTCCTATGCGTTTTTAGAGGCAAGCATTTTCTCAATAACCGGCGCCAGCACAAAAATACAGCAGTATAGCGCCGGAAATAATCCGCCCTTTGAAATAGCAGGCCATATTCCTGAAAAAGCCTGCGGTATCGGCAATGTAGATAACCACAAACAACACAAAATAAAAAAATTTAATGACTCTCATGGCATAAGCTGGATGAGATTACTTTGAAAACTATGTTAAGGCTTACAACCTCTAATAAAGTAAAAAATTGTGCTATCTAAAACTTTTAAACCATTAAAAGCAAATGCATACATCATTCCTAGCAAGGTGATTGCTATAAAAAAACCGCTTAATTATCTATGAGCAGCTTTATATTAAAATGGCGCATTGTGCACAAAATGAGTGCAAAAACCCCTAACAATATGTTTTTCATATTCTAATTTTTTTACAGTACTGCACCAATAAAAACGTCAGACTGGTAAACCCCCCTCAAAATCAGCTTATTATTCAAAAAACAAGAATAATAATTCAAAATCAGCTACCGGTGCAGTTAATTTCTTTTCATTATCAGCTTGATATCGGCACATATATTGCTCATATTTTTTGTAAACCCTGAGACAAGTAGGTAAATAATGAAGACAAATCAACTTGACGTATTTAAAAAATCAGTAGTTGCTGCAGCTGTATCATCAATGTTTTATGCACCATTAACGCTTAGTAATGAGCAAGAAGAAGTAACGGAAGAAAGCGTTGAACGCATTATGGTGACAGGTTCGCGGATTTCTCGTGATGCGAACTTAGCATCACCATCACCGGTGCAATCAATAAGTGAAGAAGATATCCGTATGTCTGGTGAGTTTTCCATAGCTGATGTGGTAAACGATATTCCGGCATTATTTTCATCAACCACAAGCCAAATGGCTAATGAAAGTGGCTTTGCCACAGGTACCAATGTGCTAAATTTGCGTAGTTTGGGTGCTAACCGAACCTTAGTGCTGGTGAATGGTAAACGCCATGTTGGTGGTACTCAGGGCTCTTCTGCGGTTGATGTTGGCTCAATACCCACTAGTTTAATCCGTCGCGTTGAAGTGCTAACGGGAGGAGCCTCTGCGGTTTATGGTGCCGATGCAGTAACTGGAGTGGTTAACTTTATTTTACGCGAAGATTTTGAAGGCTTTGAATTTGATGCACAAACCAGCGGAGCTGATGAAGGAGGAGCCCACAAGTATAAATTAGATGCCACATGGGGCACAAACTTTGCTGACAGCCGGGGTAATGTTGCAGTAAATGTGGCATACGGCAGAGATTACGGTTTACGTGCATCAGAAAGAAAAGACGGGGTTTTTATAGGTTCAGGGCGTGACTGGCTCAATCCTGATCGTCGTTTTCAAATTGGCGATTTAACGGCCAGCAACACGCCTCACTTTCATCAGTTTTATAACCCTTCACAAGGCCGTCCAAACTATGGTCTGAATATTCCTGGCACTGTTGAGGCATTTCTTAACAATTATGAAGCCGCATTTGGCAGTCGCCCTACCTTAACCTCTGCCGAGTTAGCTTTAATTAACCGTGCCGCAAATGCCCCACAACGCGCTATTTTGCCGGGTCGGACATTTCCATTTAGTTCAGGATACGGTCTGATTGCACCCGGCAATGGCTTTAATTTTGCTGGCTTTGATGAATTTACTCCCATTGATTTAAATAACAATGGTATCCCAGACTGCCTGGACTCATTTACTGGCTGGTCCTCTTCTTTTGCTCCCGGTGCTTTTGGAGCCCTGGGTGGATGTTGGACAGTTCAGGCCGATGGTACATACCGTCCGGTTAAAGATGGCTTGGTTGCCAGCCCTACTCAAGGTTTTGGCGGCGACTCCTTTGATACTATTCGTCAACAGGATAGTTATTTATTACCTCCTGAAAGACGCGTTGCGATCAATTTACTGAGTAGCTTTAATCTGACAAATGATATTGTGCTTCGGGGAGATCTGAAATTTGTCCGTCAAGAAGTAGAAAACACGTCGCAACCGACATCATTCTGGGATTTGTTACTTGGCGCACCGGACAATCCATTCCTGCCAGCATTTATACGCCCTATAGCAGAACAAACCGGAGGGGTTTCCATCACTATTGATCCCATCGGTATAGGTCAAGGATTAACCTTAGAAACCCGCGAAACCATGCGTGCCGTTGTCAGTGTAGATGGTTTTCTTAAAAATGGCTGGAGCTGGGATGCCAGTGCGGTGTATGGTCAGTTCAGCCGTGAGACACAAGGACAAAATCGTATTATTGTTGACCGGTTTATGGCAGCAATTGATGCCGTTTCTCACCCTACAACAGGCCAGGCTACTTGCCGGGTGAATGTAAACCCAGCAGCACCAGCCATGGGAACACCCTTTGATATTCCAACTTATGATCCAGGTTACTTTACCTTTACCCCAGGTGACGGCAGTTGTGTTCCTCTCAATATCTGGGCTGGCCGCAGAGGGATCACCCAACAAGCTATAGACTGGGTTACTCGCACCGAAGAAAGTAAAATTACCTTAGATCAAACCGTTTTATCTGCATCTTTAGCAGGTGATTTTGGTGATTACTTTGAACTGCCTGCTGGAAGTATTGCTTTTGCTGCGGGTGTTGAACTTCGTCGAGAAACATCCAAAGCTGAGTTTGACCCCTGGCAAAGAGGCGTTCTACCTGCGGGATCACCATTCCCTGCCGGTACAAATGTGGCCGATGTGTCGAGCAACAATAAACTTACCTTTCGTCCAGCATTAATCACTCGTAATGAAACCGGAGACTATAACGTCTATGAGGCGTTTGGCGAATTATCCATTCCCTTATTGTTTGATGCTCCCTTCGCAGAAGAACTCACTCTGGATTTAGCGGCACGAGTTTCTGATTATTCAACAATAGGCGTTACCAATACTTGGCGGGCTAATCTGTTATGGGCACCCATACAAGATCTAAGAGTGCGCACCGGTATTTCCGAAGCAGTTCGCGCACCCAATATTACCGAGCTATTTGGGCCTGAGACGGGCACAACCTTCCGTCCTGTTGACCCTTGTGATGCCGCCCAAATTAATGCAATAAGAGCAGGAAATCCTGAGCTTGCCAATAACACTCTGAGCAATTGTGTTGCCTTTTTTAATACTATTTCATTAGACCCATATGATAGTAATGGTAACTATAACTTTTCAGATCCCTTAACAGCAGCTTTCGGCGGTGTTGTTGGTGGTAACCCCAATTTGGAGGAAGAAGCAGCAAAAACAATGACTTTAGGTTTTGTATACACACCTGGTTTTCTTCCTGGTTTTAATATGAGTGTCGATTACTGGAGTATTGAATTAAAAAATGCAATCAATGCGGTAAGTGGACAAAATATAGCTGACGGTTGTTATACTGGTGCAACGTTAAACCAGCAATTTTGTCAGTTGCTCACCCGAAATTCAGACCCAAATTCCATTTTCTTTGGTGGCTTTAATTTTATGAAGTCGACTGACATCAACTTTGCTAAACGTGAAACTGCTGGTGTTGATTTCTCCGTTGGCTATACTTTTGACATTGGCGAGCATAGTTTTTCAACCCGCGTGGCAGGAACACGCTTGAATACCTTGAAAGATTTTACCAACCCTCTTGATATTAATGATGTTGACGATCGCCTAGAAGAGACTCGCAACCCAAAATTGGCTGGTAACCTAAACCTTTCCTGGAACTATCAGGACCTGCGACTGGCATGGCAAACTCAATACTACGGTAAGCAGCTATTAAGATTTGCCATAAAAGATACCTATCAGTCCTTGTATGGTGATGTGGTAATGATGCCATCAACTATGGTGCACAATCTGAACGCAAGCTATCAATTTGGCACTGAATTGATGTTGTACGGCGGTGTCAATAATGTGGGCAACGAAAAACCATTCATAACTAACTTTGCCTACCCGGCAAGCGCTCAAGGCCGAACTTTCTTTTTTGGTGTAAATATTCGAATCTAATTTTCACTATTTGACAGATAAAAAAGCTCTGGTAGATACCAGAGCTTTTTATTTACCGCTACTACACTCCAGCAAAGGCCAATAATGAGCTAATCCTTTTGTGCGGCAATCACTCTCTGAATAAACGGCGCCAGTACAAAAAAATACAGTAGTATAGCGCTGGAAATAATCAGCCCTTTGTAATACCAAGCCATATTCCTGAAAAAGCCTGCGGTATCGGCAATGTAAATAACCACAAACAACAACACAAAATAAAAAATTTTAACGACTCTCATGGCTTACCCTATGCGGCTTTCCTTTGTTGGCGGCATGACCCCGTGTCTAAGTTTCGATTGTCGCAGCAAAGAAACATTCAGAGGAAATCTAAACAGAGTAACCACACAACGGCTAAATATATGAAAATTAAACTATCCTTGTTGTTTTCACCATAAAAAACGCCAGCTAACGAAGCTGGCATTTTAGTAACCTATTCAGGCTAGGGCATTAATAACGATGAGTCAGTGTTTGTATTAAATCTCTATCCCCCGCCCTGGGTTGAATCGAAGCACAACCGTGGGTTCCATCGCAAGGCGTTGTTCTAATTCTGCTCATACTGCCACGCACATAAAGGCCAGTGCGTTGCAATTGGACCACCATATTGCTCAGCATAGTATCAGTTTTAAAGTCACGTCCAATAACCTGAATGACTTCCATATCATAAGATTGTTGTAAATCGGCCACCAATTTTGCCGCTTCTGGTTGTGGTGCCAGTGCAGCTATAGTTTCTCTTAAATAGGGCCTGGAAAGTTCATGTCCGGATAACACCAGGTTTTTAAACAGAGTAGCGGCGCCTTCCAGATCCTGAGCCGTAAATAAACCTTCTTGTTTTAATCTGGCTAACACAAACATGGCATCAACCAGTTGCGTATTGCTGGCTTTGTGCAGTAAATCCATACCAGCAGCCACGCTGTCGTCATCGGATAGCTGCAGTAGCTGCATGGCTCTTTTAAATTGCGCTGGCGAGAAATGAAGCTCAACGGCTTGCGTCAATAACGCTTCTGCCTGCTCTAGATCCTGTTCTACCACCAGGCCTTCGCGGTGCCACTCAGAAAGTAAAAAGACCGCCATCGGATGGCGATAACGAACCGCACGTTGCAAGTAACTCAGGGCCTTTTTCGGATCAGCCTCTCGCCCATCCCCTGTTGCATAAATCATACTGAGCAAGGTCATGGCTTCAAAACTACCGTACCTGGCCAGTGAATGCAGAGTCCTGATTTGCGCATTACACATGCCTTGGCTACAGCCCAAATCGCTTGGGCCATGAATATTGGTCTGAGCATGCAATGGTATAAGGGATAAAGACCCAACTAAGGTCATTGCTAACAACAGCCTGTTTATGTTCATTATCTTAAATCCTTTTTTAGGTGATTAGTTTTTAATCAGGTTAGCCCCCAAAATATATACTGTCAATATGCAAAATTTTTACATTAGTTCCTTTTATAAAGCCTGAATAGCCATTTAATCGCTAGTAGCACTGACTCTCGGGGTATCAAGGATGTGCTATATAAATCTCTCGGCTGCTATTAACGAGCAGCGAATTTTATGCTTTGCATCAACCGTTAAACCACTCGGTGAAAAGCACTTTACATTGAGCATTATAAAAAGTGATAGTGTGATCTACCTACAAAAGCCGTATGTAGTAATGGCTTTAACTGAATGTTTTTTTTGCTCCCTATACTGGAAAATTTACATGAAAAAACTCACGACATTGCTATTGTCTTTAATCACCTCTTCGCTGTTTTTTCAAACCGCATTAGCACAGGACGAAAACACCGCCTTAGTGCCCTTACCCTCACTCGAAGACTTTACCAGGGGGAAGGATGGCTGGAGCGTCGGGCTGGGTTTGGGCATTGAATACGAATCGGCCTATGAAGGATCGGACGAATTCGGTTTTGAAGTGGATCCTGCTGGGGCGGTACAATGGCGCAGCGGTAACAATATTTTCTACTGGGCCGGAGAAGCGCTGGGTTGGCGTGGTCTTCGTGCTGATATCTGGCTTTTTGAGGTGACTGTTGGCTTTGATGAGGGGCGTGAAGAGAGTGACTCCAAAAAAGGCTACTTGAATGGACTTGGAGATGGCGATGAAGGTGTTGAACTGGTACTGCAAGCGCGCCGGGCGTTCGATGCCGATTGGCGCTATTGGCTAGATGGCCGGGTGGTCACAGGTAATAAGGGTAATCTGGGTATTTTTGGTGCTGGTTGCCGCTTCGGTGACCGTAACGACGGTTCTGGCTCTGAATTTTCGGTGGTTGCAGTTTTTCACGACAGTAAGCTGGCAAATAATGAGTTTGGCATTGATGCTGTGCAATCAGCTGCATCAGGCCTGAACGAAACCTACTTAAGCAGTGGATTCCGCTCTATTGGCTTGCACTACAATTATCGGAATGTGATCAACCAAAATTGGCAGGTTTTTGCAGAGGTGCTTTATGAAGGCTACAGTAGCGAGATTAAGCGCAGCCCAATCGCACGCAGTAGCTACGAAGCGGAAGTCGGCGTAGGTTTTATTTATATATTTTAGCTTTGCCTGGCAATATAGCTGGCCACCAGGTTCAGGCCTTTCATCTTGCATATGTTAACCGATTAACTATTAACGCAAAGAACAAGGCCTGACCCCAAAGGATTATAAGCCAACTTTTGGCAGTGCTGATTCATGAATAACGGCAAAAGAATCTAAGTCGATAGTAGCGGTATAGCCTGTTCCACTGCGCTGAAATATGATCAGTATTGTGTTGTGCTGAGTTAACGTATTACCCAGTAGTGCATCAATATCCGTTAGTACTTCGGTGTAACCTGAGCCATCCGGCTTAGACAGCGCCACAGTATTCAAATCAGCGTTGGTCAAATGGCCATCGCGGTTTGTATCGCTTTTAACTACCTCGTATAAGTAGGCCAGCACAGGCTTGTCAGAACTGGCATATTGCCCGGCAGAAATAGTGACACGGCTAGTGATTAAAAATTTATTATGCTCAAACAACCAGGCTTTGTGCTCTGACTGAGTATCGATAAACAAGTAATTACGTATAGAGGATGCGGACTTACTGAAGTAAGAACGGTCATAACTTTGCTCTGAGTTTAACGGTATGACAACGTAGGTGCTTCCTTTAACTTCCGACATATGGCCTAAGCGCCAGTTTTGTTGTACTGGGGTAGACTGTTCAATATTAACAACGTTTCCAGTAGTTCTCACCCGGGTGATGTCACTGTAAATTTTGTAGCTGAAATAAACCATCAAAATCACTGCCAGGGCGCTGGCCAGAGCAATAACAACCCCATTGAAACGCCACACCCATTTAAAAAACTTACTTTCTTCCATAACGCCTCTTGGCGGCCGTGCCGCATATGCAGAGTTTAAACCCGAGTCTTTTACTAATACCTGTTAGAGGCGTTTAACGTTACGTTTAATTTACTGAAATTACAATTGGTTCAGCCGCTTTCGAATATCATGATTAAGTGCCTGCAGAAGCGGATATGTTGCTTGTTGAGTTTTAACAACTGGTTTTTGGCTAGGCTCAAGCATGCAGTGAAAACTGTATTATCAAGGGTTTGTAAATATTTAAAGTTTTAGTCAGTTTTGAGCGAATTTGTGACTTTCGCCATATTGTTAGGTCTGCAGATTATATACACTATAAACAAAGGTTTTTGGACTCCTGTATCTATCAATATGTCTAAAATACATTGGTGGAATCCAGATGCGAAAAGCATATTTTTTAGTAGTCAATCTATGCCGTGTTGAAGAAATATCCGCTTTTAGCACAACGCAGCCCTTTTTTGCGGCATATTGCATCGCTGAGCGAAAAACTTACCATGGCAACGCTGTATTGCTGTAACAGACTGAGCAAATCATTGCTTAAGCACCGCGCTGTTTTCTGTTGTATTGCCGCTGGCATGAGCTCGCTGGCTATGGTGTTACCGGATTAGCTGCGCCCTCGCCTACTACCGTATGCCAGGGTTTAACCTGCCAGCGTTTTACCAGGCCGTTAATGACATAAGGGTCTGCTTTGGCAAACGCCGCCGGAATGTCGGCACTGTCGCAATGAAACAGCAGTAATGCGCTGTCGGCAGGCTCACCCACAGCGCCAGCAAGGAACAACTCACCTCGTTCAGCCGCTTGCCATGCCAATGCCAGATGGGCCGAGCGAAACTCAGCGCGGCGTTGCAGATAATCGGCAGCGGTGTCATATATCAAAATAAAGTGCTTCATTATTAGTCCGCTTTTTTCGTTGCCTGCCAGTTAATCGCCTGCCATTGGCCATTTTTGCGGATAAAAGTACCGCTGTTTAAAAAGCGCAGGGTTTCGGTGTCTGAGATGCCAACCAGAGTAAAAGCGACAACTGCAGTATCGCCATATTGTAAAATCTGCACATCTTCACTGCTATCTCGTATGCCTATTTCACTGGGCTTTAGCTCACCACGACTGGATACCGATTGCATTAATTCAGCTTTACCAAAGCGTTTACCGGCTGAGCTGGTGTAAATTAAATCTTCAGCCCAGTATTTATTATGAATAGCCGGATCGTTACGGGTAGCGCCGTCTAAAAACTCGCTAAGTAAGGCGGTAAGCTCGGCTTTAGCAAAGGCTGGGGTAACTAAAATGACGCTGAACAGTGTCGCACTGAGTAAAGTGGCCATAGTCCGAAAGCTGGTATTCATGGTGGGTCCCTAGTAAGCGCTTGTTGTTAAACGTTAAGCTATCACAGAATCTGAATTTAAAGTAACCACGGTTGCAGATTTTGTATCATCTTTACCTTAATCATTACTGGCTAAATCCGGTTTAAACTGTTGCAAGATTACCTGAGCTTGTCAGGCAGATCGGCACCAATAAAAAAGACGCCGCAGCGTCTTTTTTGTACCGGTAACAAACAGCTTACATGCTGATGCCACCGTCGATTTCTATTACCCGGCCGGTAAAAAAGTCGTTTTCAAAAATGTATTTAGCGGTGTGAGCTATTTCGCTGGCTTCGCCTAAACGCCCTACAGGCTTCATTTTTTCTAAGCGATCACGGGCTTCTGGCTTCATGGCATCGGTCATGGCCGTGCGAATAACGCCGGGGGCGATAGCGCCTACCCGGATACCGTAACGGCCTAGCTCGCGCGCCCAGGTGACTGTCATGGCGACCACACCGGCTTTAGAGGCGGCATAATTGGTTTGCCCCATATTACCGCCACGGGCTACGCTTGACATATTGATGATGACGCCCTTAGTGCCGCGTTTCACCATAGCGGCAGCGGCTTCGCGGCCACACAAAAATACCCCGGTCAGGTTAACGTCAATCACCGACTGAAACTGGGCTAAAGGCATTTTGCTGACCAGCTCGCCATCTTTATATTTCAGCAGCAGGCCATCACGCAAAATACCGGCATTGTTAATCAGACCATCTATGCCGTTAAAATCGCTGTCGATTTGCGCAAAGGTCGCCTCAACCTGCGCCTCATCTGCCACATTCGCGCTATAAGTGTTAACTGTAGTGCTGGCAGACAGCTCAGCTTTGGCCGCCGCTAATTGCTCAGCATTCATATCAATTAACGCCAGTTTAGCGCCTTCAGCAGCACACATGCGGGCCATTTCCAGGCCCAGGCCCTGAGCGCCACCGGTGATGACTATGGTTTTGTTTTTCAGGTTCATTTATCTACCTTAATTTTCAAGTATTATTCTGCACCAACAGCCGCAGTAGCGGATACGGATGTACTTTTTTCTGAGACCGTTACAGGCCATGGATGGCCGGACAAATTCGTCAGGAACGAATTTGAACAGCTCCGCTGGCCCGCGAGGGTGAACTTCACGGATGAAGTTCATAATCGAGCCCCATGGATGGTTTATGGCGTGTCTCAGAAAAAATGTACGCAGTAGCAGCGGGCCACTACTACTTAATTATCTATTCTTATTTTCAAACATCTGAAAAATACTGGAAAAATCCAGTTTGCCATTACCTGCCCGCTGATGCGTGACATATAAATTACGTGCCAGCGCCCCCATCGGCGTACTGCTATTACTTTGTGTGGCCGCTTCCAACGCCAGGCCCAGATCTTTAGCCATTAAATCGACCATAAAACCGCCCTGATAGCCGTTAGAGGATGGCACATTAGGCAACACATCCGGACAAGGGTTATACAGCTCTAAGGTCCAGTTACGACCAGAGCTTTTCAGCATAATGTCTGACAGCACTTTAGGATCCAGGCCATTATCCACACCCATTTGCAGCGCTTCTGAAGTGCCCACCATTAAAATACTCAGCAGCATATTGTTACAGATTTTCGCCACCTGACCGGCGCCGACAGCACCGGCATGAAACAGGTTTTTACCCATGTTTGCCAGCACCGTTTTAGCCCGCTCAAAGTGCGCGTCTTCACCGCCGACAATAAAGGTTAAGGTGCCGGCTTTTGCGCCACCCACGCCACCAGAAACCGGTGCATCGATAAAGGCGATCCCCTTTGCAGCTAAACCCGCCCCTACCTTGCGCGCACTGTCAGCATCAATAGTAGAGCAATCTATTACCAGCGCAGTGTTGCTGATGCTGGCTGTTATGCCCTGCTCGCCTAAATATAAGCCCAGTACATGCTTGCCGGCTGGCAGCATAGAAATAACAAATTCCGCCCCAGCTACCGCCTGTGCAGCAGAGCTTGCGGTAGCGGCGCCTTCTGCCTTTAACTGCGCCAAAGCCTCAGCTGATAAATCAAAGGCCGTGACCTGATGTCCGGCTTTGACTAAATTGATGGCCATAGGGCCACCCATATTTCCTAAACCGATAAATGCAACCTTAGCCATCTTTGATCCCTTATCGTTATGGTGTAATTAATTCTCGGACAAACCCAGGGTACGAAGCGGATGCGCCGCTGCGGGCCAGGGTGAGCTAAATAGCATTTCAATCACCTCTGCCGGCACCTGCTCTACCGTTTTATAACGCCAGTTGGGGGTTAAGTCCTTATCAATCAATAAGGCGCGCACCCCTTCCTGAAACTCGCCCAGCTGACCACATTGCACACTCAAGCCCAGCTCCAGCCTGAAACTGTCTGCCAGAATTTTAGTCTGGCCCAGCTGCAGCAAGCGAAACACTAGATGCGCGGTAATAGGGCTACCATAAGCCAGCGATTCTTTCGCCTTCACCAGCCATTTGTCGTCGCCTTGCATCGCATTAATGGCGCTGATGACATCCGCCAGGCTTGGCTGTTTTGCCAGGGCACTGATTGCCGACTGATGCGGACGGATTTGACTGAGCGGCAACAAGGTACGACAAGGCTGCTCAATCAGTCGCAGCGCATCAGCCAACTTTTGATGGTTCAGCGCCACGGTATTACCCCAGCCGATATGCTGCAAGGCTGTCACTACCGCGGCCTTTTTGTCATGACTGATAAAGTGATCTGCCAGGCCAATAAATTTGGCATCGGCCGCATTAATAGAAGCACCGGTTAAGCCCAAAAACAGCCCGCAGCCCTCAGGCATACGGTTTAAAAACCAGCTGGCACCGACATCAGGGTACAAACCAATCGCCATCTCAGGCATAGCAATACGGCTACTGGCAGTGACCACCCGATGCGAAGCGCCCGCCATCAGGCCTAAACCGCCGCCCATCACTATGCCATTCCCCCACACCAGCACTGGCTTATCGAAGGTATGAATCAGGTAGTCCAGCGTATATTCTTTGGTGAAGAACTCTTCCACATAAGGGTGATAATATTCCGGGCTGTCTTTCATCGCCTGATATAAATCACGAATATCACCACCGGCACAAAAGGCTTTATCACCGGCGCCCTCAATCATGACCATGGCAATGTCGGGGTTCGCCTTCCAGGCCAGCATTTGTGGCAATAACGACTCCACCATCGGTAAACTTAACGCATTTAACGATTTTTCAGAATTAAGAGTCGCAATAGCAATTTTTTTGCCATTGTCAGCCGTAAGTTCCTGATATAACACTACGTCTGTACTCATATTAGTCACCCATTAACCCAGTTAGCCTGGCGTTTTTCTAAAAAGGCTTGCACCCCTTCCACCTGATCTTTGCTGTCAAACAGCCCGACAAATAACTCACGCTCCAATGGCAGCGCACTGTTAATGCTGTTACTGCGGCCCTGCTGGATCAATTTTTTACAAGCCGTTACCGCTACCGGACTTTGCGCAGCCACTTTTTCAGCCAGCGCCAGCGCCGCATCTAAAGCGCCGCCCTGAGCAACAACCTCTTCCACCAGGCCTATGTGCAGTGCTTTATCAGCCGTTAAGCGCTCCCCGCATAAGATCATCCGCTTTGCCCAGCCTTCACCTACCAGCCAGGCCAGATTTTGGGTGCCACCCGCGCAAGGTAATAACCCCACTTTGGCCTCTGGCAGCGCCATTTGTGCTTGTTGCTCCGCAATACGAATATCACAGGCCAGCGCCACTTCAAGACCGCCGCCCATGGCATAACCATTAATGGCGGCAATAGACACGCCCCGAAACGCACTCAGTGTTTCAAAGGCTTCACCAAAAATACGTGCCATGTCGCTGGCTACCGCTTTATCACCATCGGCAAATAATTTTAAATCAGCACCGGCAGAGAAAAACTTCTCGCCCTCGCCGGTGATAACTAACGCATAAATGTTTTTGTCATCCTCCAGGCTTTTCACCGCATCACGCAACTGCGTAAGGGTATCGCGGGTCCAGGTATTGGCTGGCGGATTCGCCATAGTAATGAGTGCCGTGTGGCCGCGTTTTTCTAATTTTAATTGCGCCATGCCCGTCTCCTTTACAGAATATCGCCTGCAGCTTCATCCAATAAACGCCGACCGATAATCAGCCGCATGATTTCATTGGTGCCTTCTAAAATCTGATGCACCCGAACATCACGGAAATGCCGCTCCAGTGGATACTCTTTAATGTAACCATAACCACCGTGCAGCTGCAGCGCCTGGTCACATACCGCAAAACCGACGTCAGTGGCAAAACGCTTGGCCATGGCGCAGTAAGCGGTGGCTTCGCTATCTTTTTGGTCCAGTTTAAAGGCCGCTAAACGCACTAACTGCCTTGCTGCCACCAGCTCGGTGGCCATATCTGCCAGCTTAAACTGCAGTGCCTGAAACGCGGCTAATGGCTTGCCAAATTGCTGGCGTTCCAGCATATAGTTACGGGCGGTGTTTAGCGCTTGTTGCGCGGTACCAATAGAACAGGTGGCGATATTAATGCGGCCACCGTCCAGGCCTTTCATGGCAAAGCCAAAACCTTCGCCTTCGTTGCCCAGCAAATAGTGGGCAGGAATACGCACATCTTCAAAAGTAATTAAGCGGGTTGGCTGAGCGTTCCAGCCCATTTTTTCTTCTGCTTTGCCGTAAATAACGCCTTTAGCATCGGCCGGCACGATAAAAGCTGAAATGCCTTTGGGGCCAGCTTCACCGGTACGGGCCATCACGACTAATACTTCGGTTTCACCAGCACCAGAGATAAACATTTTAGAGCCATTTAACACATAGTCACTGCCGTCTTTTTTGGCAGAAGTGCGCAAACCCGCCGCATCTGAACCTGAGCCTGGCTCAGTTAAGCAGTAAGATGCCAGCTTCTGGCCGGTGACTAAATGCTCTACCCACTCGGCTTTCGCATCACTGGTACCCCAGGTTGCGATCATCCAGGTCGCCATATTGTGAATAGTCAGCATGGCAGTCGTGGCAGTACAGCCCATCGCCAGTTGCTCAAAAATAATCGACGAATCTAAGCGCGACAAGCCCATACCACCGTCATCTTCTGTCGTATACAGTGAGCAAAAGCCCAGCTCACCGGCTTTTTGAATCACGTCTTTGGGGAAATGATGATCACGATCCCACTGCGCAGCATATGGCGCCAGCTCTTGCTCGGCAAACTGTTTGGCTACATCAACAAAGGCTTGTTGGTCTTCGGTTAAATTGAAATTCATTGCTACATCCTGATTTAAATCCGATGTCTGATGAGGACTGCAGACTTTGCTAAGCCGACCGTTGCAGCCTTCATCCAAAAGGCTTAACGATATGTTAAGCCTGTCTTATCGCTGTTATTAACGCAGGTTAATCGACATATTCGGGCCAGATACCGGAATATCGTCATCAAACCAGCGGGCAGTAATAGTTTTGGTCTCGGTGTAAAAACGCACCGCCTGCTTACCATAAGCATGCTGATCACCGTAGAAAGAGCCTTTCCAACCGGTGAACGAGAAAAACGGCAGTGGCACCGGAATAGGAATGTTAATGCCTACCTGACCGACTTCCACTTCATGCTGATACTTACGGGCAGCGGCACCGCTGGCGGTAAAGATAGAAGTACCGTTACCGTATGGGCTGTCATTCACTACTTTTAATGCCTCAGCCAGTGAATCTACCTGCATAGTGGTTAATACCGGGCCAAAGATTTCCTGCTTGTAAATTTCCATGTCGGTAGTGACGTTACTAAACACCGTTGGACCAACCCAGTTACCGTTCGGGTAACCTTCGACGGTGCAGTTTGAGCCATCCAGCACACAGGTCGCGCCTTCTTTTTTACCCTGCTCAATTAACGACAACACCCGGGCGCGCGCCTGTGGGCTGATTTGCGGGCCATAAGCGGCGTTCGGATCGGTGTACACACCTGGCCGTACTTTGCCAATGGCAGCTGCTACGTCCGGGATCCACTCGGCAGCTGCGCCGACAAACACCGCCACTGATATCGCCATACAGCGCTGACCGGCCGCGCCGACAGAAGCACCGACTAAGGCATTTACTACCTGCTGCTTATTGGCATCCGGCATAATCACCATATGGTTTTTCGCGCCGGCAAAGGCTTGTACCCGCTTTAAATTATCGGTACCGGTTTTGTAAATGTACTGGCCCACGTTGACTGAGCCAACAAAAGAAATCGCTTTAATATCCGGGTGGTGCAGTATCGCATCCACCTGCTCTTTGGCGCCGTGCACTACCTGCAACACGCCTTTGGGCGCGCCGGCTTTCACAAACAGCTCGGCAATTTTGTTAACCGTCATCGGATCTTGCTCAGACGGTTTTAAGATAAAGGTATTACCGCAGGCAATGGCCATCGGGAACATCCACAGCGGGATCATCGCCGGAAAGTTAAAAGGGGTAATACCGGCACAAACGCCAAGCGGCTGAATGTAGCTGTAGGTGTCAATGCTGCGCGCCACGTTTTCCACGGTTTCGCCCATCATTAATGACGGGATATTGGCCGCCTGCTCTACTACTTCAATACCGCGCCAAACATCGCCTTTGGCATCTTCTACCGTTTTGCCTAATTCCTGACAGATAATGTCGGCAATTTCGCCCTGGTGCTCTTTTAATAAATGGGCAAAGCGCATCATTAAACGGGCGCGCTCTGATACGGGCACTTCTTTCCAGGTTAAAAAGGCCGCTTTGGCCGACTCTACCGCCCGGGTCATTTCTTCAGGCGTGGCACAAGGTACCTGCGCTATCACTTCCTGGGTAGCCGGGTTGGTGACGGGGATCAGTTTGTCACTGTTTGAAGTGACGAACTCGCCGTCGATAAAATGTTTGACCTGTTGTGTCATCTTGCTTCTCCCGGTTGTTTGGGTGTACCGCTGGCGTATTGTCTGTTTAATAATCTCAGCCAGCGGTTCAAAAAAATATTGTTTAATTCACTTCTATCGCTAAGGCTACAGCTTCACCGCCACCGATACACAGTGAGGCGACACCTTTACTCAAGCCGCGGTGTCGCAGTGCATGAATAAGGGTTACCAGGATGCGGGCACCTGACGCGCCTATCGGGTGGCCCAGGGCGCACGCGCCGCCATTGACGTTGACTTTAGCTTGATCAAGGCCCAGCTCATTCACCGCCAGCATGGTGACCATGGCAAAGGCTTCGTTAATTTCCCACAGATCAACCTGCTGTTTATGCCAACCGGCTTTTTGCAAGACTTTTTGCATAGCGCCCACCGGTGCTACGGTAAATAAAGCGGGTTCCATGGAATGCGTGGCATGTGCGATAACCCGGGCCAGTACCTTAGCGCCCTGGGCTTTAGCGTCTGCTTCGCGCATCAGCACCAGCGCGGCTGCGCCATCAGAGATGGAGCTGGAATTAGCCGCAGTAATGGTACCGTCTTTAGCAAAAGCCGGGCGTAAGCTGGGGATTTTATCCAGTTTGGCATTGCCTGGCTGCTCATCCACCTTAAAGATCACTTCGCCTTTACGGGTTTGAAAACTTACCGGGGCAATTTCGGCATCAAAAGCACCGCTGGCAATCGCTTGCTGGGCACGGGTGGTGGATTGTACGGCAAAGGCATCCATCTGCTCGCGGGTGATGCCTTTTTCGTCTGCAGTGCCCTGGGCAAAACAGCCCATGGCTTTGCCGTCATAAGCATTTTCCAGGCCGTCCAGCATCATATGATCTTTCATCTCGCCATGGCCCATCCGGTAGCCGCTACGAGCTTTAGGCAGTAAATAGGGCGCGTTTGACATTGACTCCATACCACCGGCTACCACCACATCGGCGCTGCCTGCTTTCAGTAAATCGCTGGCCAGCATCACGGCTTTCAAGCCTGAGCCACATACTTTATTAATGGTAGTCGCACCGGCGCTTAGCGGTAAGCCGGCTTTTAAGGTGGCCTGACGGGCCGGAGCCTGGCCTAAACCGGCTGGCAGCACGTTACCCATAATGACTTCGCTGACTTTATCGCCGCTGATGCCCGCCTGCTCTAATGCCGCTTTAATAGCAGTCGCGCCCAATACCGTAGCATCGACATCGGTTAAGCCGCCCATAAAACCGCCCATGGCGGTGCGCTTAGCTGCCACTATGACGATATGATCTGCGTTATGTTGTTCTTTGTTGTCAGAAGCCATTTTTCTCTCCTACAAAGGTTGGCCTGAAAAGATGCCCAAGAGCCTACACCAAATTTACGTTTACGCCAACGTCAACCTAATAACACTATGGTAGTGTAGCCCCTCAAGGGTTCAAAATACTGTACAGTCTACTGCAGCTATTTTGGCATCTTAGCTTTACAAAGCGGGCAAATTTGCTGTTTCAGCCCAGAGCGCCACCTGCCAACAGCTTTACCTTTACGTAAACTTCACTTATAGTTGCTGGCGTTTTTCGGGAAGGCGACCATGACAGAAAAAGACGAGAAAACCTACAGTATCAGCGAGCTAGCGAAGGAATTTGATATTACCACGCGCAGTATTCGCTTCTATGAAGATCAGGGCCTAATTACACCACAACGCAGTGGTCAGACTCGTATTTATTCTAAGCGGGATCGGGTGCGCCTGAAACTTATTCTGCGCGGTAAACGACTGGGCTTTAGCCTGTCCGAAACCGGCCAATTGTTTGAGCTGTACGATGCCGATAAAAGCAGCGTGACCCAGCTGAATACCATGCTAAAACTTATTGAACATAAAAAGGCCGAGCTTCATCAGCAACTGGACGATATCAAAGTGGTGCTGATGGAACTGGTGACGGTAGAAAAACGCTGCCGTGACACCCTGGCAAGTGCCAAACAATCAAAAAGCGGCTCAGCACTCTAAGGCTGCAGCGGCGAACAGCAACGGGGAATTATCATGATTAGCAGTTATAAAGGTTTAAACTTCGACTTGGGCGAAACCGTAGACATGATCCGCGAGCAGGTGAACGCCTTTGCCCGTGAAGAAATCGCCCCGCGTGCCGAGCACATTGATCAGGTTAACGAATTTCCAAATGAGTTATGGCGTAAATTTGGTGACTTAGGCCTGCTGGGCATCACCGTTGATGAACAATACGGCGGCTCGGGCCTGGGTTACTTAGAGCATGTGGTGGCGCTGGAAGAAATCAGCCGCGCCTCGGCTTCGGTCGGTTTATCCTACGGTGCGCACTCTAATTTGTGTGTGAATCAGATTTTCCGCAACGGTACTGAAGCACAAAAAATGAAGTACCTGCCAAAACTCTGCTCTGGTGAACATATTGGCGCCCTGGCCATGAGCGAGCCTAATGCCGGCTCGGATGTGGTCAGCATGAAGCTGCGCGCCGAGAAAAAAGGCGATATCTACATTTTAAACGGCAATAAAATGTGGATCACCAACGGCCCTGACGCCCACACCTATGTCATTTACGCTAAAACCGATATTAACGCCGGCAGCAAAGGCATTACTGCTTTTATCGTTGAGCGCGGCACTAAAGGCTTCAGCACAGCGCAGAAGCTGGACAAATTAGGGATGCGCGGCTCTAACACCTGTGAGCTGGTATTTGAAGATTGCGAAGTACCAGCCGAGAACGTGCTGGGCCAGGTGGGCGGTGGCGTTAAAGTGTTAATGAGCGGCCTGGATTACGAGCGTGTCGTTCTGGCTGCAGGCCCACTGGGCATTATGCAAGCCTGTATGGATGTCGTCGTACCTTATATTCACGACCGCAAACAGTTTGGTCAGGCGATTGGGGAATTCCAACTGGTACAGGGCAAACTAGCCGATATGTACACCCAGATGAATGCCGCCAAATCTTATGTATATACCGTCGCTAAAGCGTGCGATCGCGGTGAAACCACCCGTAAAGATGCCGCAGCGGTCATTTTATACTCGGCTGAGCTGGCCACCAAGATGGCGCTGGATGCCATCCAGTTGTTGGGCGGCAATGGCTATATTAACGAATACCCTACCGGCCGTTTATTACGGGATGCCAAGCTGTATGAAATTGGTGCCGGCACCTCAGAAATCCGCCGCATGTTAATTGGCCGCGAGTTATTTACTGAGTCGAACTAATATGACCAAGATCGCTAGCAAAATTAATCCGCGTACTGAAGAATTTCAGAAAAACGCCACTGCTATGCAAGCGGTGGTGGACGATTTGAACAGCAAAGTACAACAAATTAAACTCGGTGGTGGTGAGGCATTAATTGCCCGCCATACGGCCCGTGGCAAATTGTTTGTGCGTGAGCGTATTCAAAAGCTACTTGACCCCGGTTCACCGTTTTTAGAAGTGGGCCAGTTTGCCGGCTGGGAATGCTACGACGACTATGTGCCTAGCGCAGGCGTAGTAGCCGGTATTGGCCGGGTCAGTGGCGTTGAATGCATGATTGTCGCCAACGACGCCACCGTGAAAGGCGGCACTTACTACCCACTTACCGTTAAAAAACACCTAAGGGCGCAGGAAATAGCCGAGCGCTGTCACCTGCCCTGTATTTATCTGGTGGACTCCGGTGGCGCTAACCTGCCACGCCAGGATGAGGTGTTCCCCGATAAACTGCACTTTGGCCGCATTTTCTTTAATCAGGCCAATATGTCAGCCAAAGGCATTCCGCAAATTGCCGTTGTCATGGGCCTGTGTACCGCCGGTGGTGCTTATGTACCGGCGATGGCCGATGAAAGCATTATTGTCAAAGATCAGGGCACCATCTTTTTAGCCGGCCCGCCGCTGGTCAAAGCCGCCACCGGTGAAGAAGTGTCGGCCGAAGAGCTGGGCGGTGCTGATGTGCACTGTAAAATCTCCGGCGTGGCTGATCACTATGCATTAAATGACGAGCATGCGCTGCAACTGGCGCGCAATGCAGTATCGCGTTTAAACCGCCCTGCCGCCCAGGCCATGGATGCGAAAGCGCTGCAAGAGCCGCTGTATGACGC
>NZ_DAINOE010000014.1:0-6595 GCF_036735525.1 Arsukibacterium sp.
TTCGCCTCTACCGCCTGATGCAGACCTGCAGACCAACGCCGGCCTTCCATTGTGCGGCCGGTATGTTCATCAACGATCACGATATCGCCGTCTTTAACCACATAATCGACATCACGTTTAAACAGTTGGTGCGCGCGCAGTGCCGCATAGACATGGTGCAACAGCGTAATGTTGGCTGCGGAGAATAAGGTGTCGTGCTCACCAATTAACTGGTGCTCACGCAGCATCTCTTCCACTTTAATCTGACCAAGTTCAGTCAGATACACCTGACGGGCTTTTTCATCCACGGTAAAGTGGCCATCACCGTGGTTGCCCTCTTCGTCTTCTTTTTCTTGCTTTTGTAACAGTGGCACCAACAGGTTGATTTGCTTATATAACTCTGAGCTGTCTTCTGCCGGACCTGAAATAATCAGCGGCGTACGGGCTTCATCAATCAGAATCGAGTCGACTTCATCGATAATGGCGAAAGCCAGATCCCGTTGCACCCGATCTTCCGGCGAAAACGCCATGTTATCGCGCAGGTAATCAAAGCCAAATTCATTGTTGGTACCATAGGTAATATCGGCCTGATAAGCTTTTTGCTTATCCGGGTGCGCCATGCCGGGCACATTAACGCCAACCGTCATCCCTAAAAAGCGAAACAACGGTTCATTGGTTTGCGCATCGCGTCGGGCCAGGTAATCATTCACCGTGATAACATGTACGCTATTGCCGCTTAACGCATTTAAGTACGCAGGCAGGGTAGCGGTAAGGGTTTTACCTTCACCGGTGCGCATTTCTGAGATTTTTCCCTGATGCAACACTATGCCGCCCACCAGCTGCACATCGAAATGCCGCATGTTAAAGACACGCTTACTGGCTTCGCGCACCGTAGCAAAGGCTTCAGGCAATAATGCTTCCAGGGTCTCGCCCTGAGCTACCCGTTGTTTAAACTCAACTGTCTTTGCAGCGAGTTGTTCATCTGACAGTGCGGCGTAATCGGCTTCGAGGGCATTGATTTGCTGAACCTGCTTTTGTAATTTCTTTAAGTAGCGGTCGTTGCGGCTGCCAACTAATTTGGCAAAAAGTTTTCCAAACATTATCCAGATACCATCTAAGTTAAAACTGCTGAGCAGCCCTGGCCAGGCCAGTGATTTATTAGGGTTGTTCGTTCTGCCAGCATGCCAGCAGCTAAGCGCTTCGCTTGATATGGCGATAGCACCGTTAAAATTCAAGGTTTAGCGCCACACTGCACGCCGAACTTAAAACTCTGTTAGACTATTGCAGCCTGACCGTATTAAAAGTTACCGCAGATGAAACGCTATACCCAAAAACCGCAAACAATTAGTCGTCTGTTCGGCCAGAGCCGGCTGGCAGAGCTGCAACAACAGCAGCAACTGCTTAGTGCGTTAAATGCTGAACTCTGCTCTATATTGCAACTGGAGCAACTGCAGTTTTGTCAGGTCGCCAGCATTAAAGCTGGCCGGGTACAACTTTTATGTAATTCTGCGGCCTGGGCCACCCGGCTTAAAATGCAACGCGCAGCCATTCTAGACAATTTCCGCCAAAAAATCTTGCCTGATTTAGCAGGGATTGATATTGAAGTATCACCCCATGCCGCTTTAACGTCAGTTAAAGCCACAGTCACTACAGCTGAACCAGCCCAATCTGCCCGGCGTGACTTATCCGAACAGGCTTGTCATGCACTGCAGCAGGCTGTCGAGCATACTGAGGGGCCGGTGCAAGCGGCTTTACAGCGTTTATTACAACATCGAAAATAACGACCTGCGGCAAAATACGTGATTTAAAACAAAAACGCCAGCCCTGTGCAGGCTGGCGTTTTAAAGACGTCTATTTAACAGTATCAGGCCAGTTGCGGCGCCAAATAGGAAATAGGCATTGCCGCCTTGTCTTCGAAGGTCACAAATTCCCAGCAATCCTGATTTGCCAGAATAGCTGACAACAACTGATTATTCAGAGCATGGCCGGTTTTATAGGCGCGGAACTCACCTAAAATGCTGTAGCCGGCCATATACAAATCGCCAATCGCATCCAGAATTTTGTGCTTAATAAATTCATCTTCGTAGCGCAGGCCATCCTGGTTTAACACCCGGAATTCATCCAGCACCACGGCATTATCCATGCTGCCGCCCAGCACCAAGTTGCGTTCCCGCAGCATCTCGATGTCGCGCATGAAACCGAAGGTACGGGCCCGGCTGATATCTTTGATAAAACCCGCGGCGGAAAAGTCCATTTGCATGCGCTGAGTGGTTTCGGCAATAACCGGGTGATCAAAATCAATGGCGAAATCGATTTTAAAGCCGTTGTGTGGCTTAAATTCTGCCCATTTGTCACCGTCTTCTACCCGGATAGCTTGCTTGATTCGGATAAATTTTTTCGCCTGGCGTTGCTCGTTAATACCCGCCTCTAACAGCAAGTACACGAACGGGTTGGCACTGCCATCCATAATAGGAATTTCAGCGGCATCCACTTCAATCACCAGGTTATCAATACCCAGTCCAGCGACTGCGGCCATCAGATGCTCTGTGGTCGACAAACGCACACCTTGCGGGTTAATTAAACAGGTACACATTACCGTATCACCCACCATGTCTGGGGTAACTTTAAAACCGACTACCGGGTCCAGGTCGACACGCCGGAATATAATTCCGGTATTATCAGGTGCAGGCCGGAGAGTAAGCGTAACCTTTTCACCTTTGTGCAACCCAACACCAACAGTAGTGACAGTGTGGTCTATGGTACGTTGTTTAATCATAATGTTTACCTGCTCAAAATTTAAGCAATCGCAAAATGGCGGCGAAGCATAGCATAGTTTTTGCTACTATGCCAAACGCTCGCTGAACCAGCTATGAATTTAGCCGTTACTAAAGTTATTTCACTGCCGCCAGGCAGCAGGCATTAATCTGCCTGCTTACGCAAAAAGGCCGGGATATCAAAAATATCCACACCACCTTTGCTCTCAGCTTGTACCTTAGGCTGCAGTTGATCTTCTCTGTGTATGTCACGGCTAACTGCTACCGCAGGGGCTGCCTGGCGAATAGTGTTACCGCTGGTCACATAACCACCAACCGGCTCAGATCTGTGGTTAGGTACCAGGCTGATATCTGGCTTACGATCTGCGCCAATACCCGTAGCCACTACCGTCACCCGCAGCTCGTCATGCATCTCAGGGTCAATCACTGCACCTACTACCACTGTAGCATTTTCTGAGGCGAAAGCTTTAACTGCATTACCTACAGTCTCAAACTCTTCAATGCTGATATCCAGGCCAGCAGTGATATTGACCAGAATACCTTTGGCACCTGATAAGTCGATATCTTCCAGCAAAGGACTGGAAATCGCCTGCTCAGCGGCTTCTTCCGCCCGATCCGGACCTGATGCCCGGCCAGTGCCCATCATCGCCGTGCCCATTTCTGCCATAACAGTGCGCACATCAGCAAAGTCGACGTTAATTAAACCCGGACGGGTAATCAATTCAGCAATACCCTGCACTGCACCCAGTAACACATTGTTTGCGGCTTTAAATGCATCCAGTAAGCTGGTGCCTTTACCCAGTACCTTTAACAACTTGTCATTTGGAATGGTAATCAGCGAATCGACATACTTACTCAGCTCCATAATGCCTTCATCAGCAAAAGCAGTACGTTTTTTACCTTCAAAGGGGAAAGGTTTAGTCACTACAGCCACCGTCAGGATTCCCAACTCTCTGGCCACCTGCGCGACGATTGGCGCGGCACCTGTACCGGTGCCACCACCCATACCGGCTGCGATAAAAATCATATCGGCACCCTGTAAGGTTTTTTTGATGGTTTCCCGGTCTTCTTCTGCCGAACGGCGGCCGATTTCCGGATTAGCGCCAGCACCCAGTCCTTTAGTGACACCGGCACCTAACTGCAATGTCACATTGGCTGAAGAATTACGCAGTGCCTGTGCATCGGTATTAGCGGCAATAAACTCCACCCCTTCGATGTTACTCGCTACCATGTACTCTACGGCGTTACCACCGCCACCACCGACACCGACTACTTTAATTACAGCTTCTTCGCTGTGGTTTTCCATTAACTCAAACATAGCTCTCTCTCCGTTTTTATACGCTTACTCAAAACTCGCCTTTGAACCAGCTGCTGATTTTTTTCAGCAAGCCACTGACTGTATCCCTGCTTTGTCCGGCCGCTTTTTGCTGCGATCGCACATCTTTGCCGTATAGTAATAACCCGACTACGCTGGCGTAGGCCGGATCCTGTACATATTCGTTCAAGCCACTGACATGCATCGGATAGCCCAGTCTTACCGGCATCTGAAACACATCTTCGGCAAACTCCACCGCACCTTCCATCTTGGCGGTACCACCGGTTAATACCAAACCTGCAGCAATTTGTTCTTCTAAACCGCTGCTGCGAATTTCTTCGAGCACCAATTCAAATAATTCGTGGTAACGCGGCTCGACCACTTCTGCCAGGGTATGGCGGGACATCGAACGTGCAGCTCTGCCACCGACACTGGGTACTTCTATGCTTTCTTCTTTACCTACCATGCTGCGCAGGGCACAGGCATATTGCACCTTGATATCTTCGGCATGGCTTATCGGCGTGCGGAAGATTTTGGCAATATCGCTGGTCACCTGATTACCGGCCACCGGTATCACCGCGGTGTGCCGCAAAGCGCCATTGGTAAACACCGAAATATCCATAGTGCCGCCGCCCATATCGACCACACAGACGCCTAATTCTTTTTCATCATCGGTCAGCACGGCATAACTGGATGCCAGCGAGGAAAAAATCAGCTGATCCACCTGCAAACCACAACGCTCAACGCATTTTTCAATATTTTTGGCCATATCATTGGCACAAGTAATAATGTGTGCCCGGGCTTCCATGCGCACGCCAGACATGCCGACCGGGCTTTTTATGCCCTCTTGCATATCAACCGAAAACTCCTGCGGTAACACATGCAACATGCGGCGCTCGGCGGAAATCGGCACCGATTTAGCCGCATGGATCACGCTGGCGACATCGTCATTAGTCACTTCAGTGTCATTGATAGGCACCATACCGCTTTCATTCTGGCAGCGGATGTGTTTGCCGGTAATGCCCAGATACACCGAAGATACCTGACAATCCGCCATCAGCTCAGCTTCGTTAATGGCACGCTGTACCGCCTGCACCACCAAATTTAAGTCATTAACGCCGCCTTTATCCATGCCGCGGGAGGCATGGGTGCCAACGCCAACGATACTCAGCCGGTTATCCGGGGTAATTTCCCCAACCACCGCTTTTATCTGAGCAGTGCCAATATCTAATCCAACAATCAAATCCCGCTCTAACGACTTGGTCATGCTTTTCTCTTCGTTTCTGGCTCGGCATAACGCACCGCAATACCGGTGTCATAGCGCAAGTCTACTTCTGCCATCGCTGCGGCCTTGTGTTGCTGCAACAGCGGATACAAATCTATTAATCGTTGTAGTCGTTTCAGCGTGTCCTGCCGTCCCAACTGAACAGATAAACCATCAGCTAACTGAATTCGCCAGGAAAAACGCTCCGTCAGCCACAGCTGCTCTGCACTTAACTGATGCAGTTGCAACAACTGCTGCATTAATATGAACATGTTCAGGGCATCCTGCTCAGTGCCATCAGGGCCATGCAACTGTGGTAATGCTTGCTGTAGTTGTGCTATCGGGGCCTGAAACAACTCCCCTTTGTTATTCAGCAATAAATCTGCATTCCAAATCGCTACTGGCTGCTGCTCTGTCACTACCACTACCAGCGTATCTGGCCATTGTTTGCGCACGGCGACCTGATACACCCAAGGTTGTTGCTGCAGGAACTGCTGCACCTGATCCACATTCACCCGAAAAAAATTACCGACAAATTGTTGTTGTAATTGTTGCTGTAACTCCGCTGCATCCAACTGCATAAATTGGCCGTACAGTCGCACTTCTGCAATCGGCGCGGTTTGCTGCCCTTGTACCCAGCGGCTGAATTGCCAGCCGGCAACAAAGACCAACACTAACACCAGCAGAAAAAACACCAGACCGCCGATAAAGGAGGCTTTGCTTGCTGGTGTTATCTGCTGCGCTGTCATAGCGTTACCGCACCTGTAACGTTTGTTCAAGGATCCGCAGCACCAGCTGCTGGAAACTCAAGCCTGCCGCTTTCGCCGCCATCGGCACCAGCGACTTTTCCGTCATGCCCGGCACGGTATTCACTTCCAGCAAATAATGCTTACCTTGTTGGTCTAACATCAAATCTACCCGGCCCCAGCCAGCAGCACCTACTGCGTTAAAAGCTAATAATGCCGTTTGTTGCATCGCTGAAGTTTGTTCCGCCGTTAACGGCGCCGGACATAGGTATTCGGTGGTGTTAGCCTGATATTTCGCTTCGTAATCATAAAAATCGCGGGGTGTGCGCATCTCGACTATGGGCAGTACCTGCTCATCTATAATGGCAATGGTGAATTCGCGGCCCTCTATCCAGCGTTCAACCAATACCTGCGCATCGAACTTTAACGCCGCCGCTATAGCCTGTTGCAGCTGTTCAGCCGTTGCCGCAGTGCTCATGCCGATGCTGGAGCCCTCATTGGCTGGCTTCACCATCAC
>NZ_DAINOE010000014.1:6605-40261 GCF_036735525.1 Arsukibacterium sp.
CCGCGAGAAAAATGATCTTGGTTTTTGCTTCTGACTTTGCTTTTCCCTGAACCCTTCAGTCGTCGTCCTCGACGACTGGCTTCACCATCACCTTGCCACCCAGCTGTTGTAACAGGGTCTGATAATCTGTGGTATTAGCATCGACGACCGCAAAGTCGGCGGTTGGCAGCCCCTGAGCCTGAAATAACCATTTGCAACGTATTTTATCCATGGCCAGTGCTGAGCCCAGCACCCCACTGCCGGTATAGGGCAGACCTAATTGTTGTAAGGCTCCTTGCATGCTGCCATCTTCACCACCGCGGCCATGCAGCACGATAAATACCCTGTCAGCCTGTAATTTAGTCAATGGCGTTTGTTGCGGGTCAAAAGCAAAGGCTGCCACACCGGCATCCTGCAATGCTTTAAGCACCGCCGCACCCGAACGCAATGACACTTCTCGCTCAGCGGAGTGGCCACCAAACATCACTGCTACCTGACCAAAGGGTTTCATAATGCAGCTCCCGTGCTGTTTTTTGCCTGGCTGGCCTTTAATAGAGAGATGTCCAAAGACATAGCCGCCAGCTGTTTTACCAGACTACCGATATTCCCGGCGCCCTGAGTCAAGACCACATCGCCATCTTGTAACACATCCGCCAGGCAACCCGCCAGCTCAGCAGGTTGCGCCACATAAATCGGCTCTAACTGACCACGCGCACGAATTGAGCGGCACAGGTTACGGCTATCCGCACCGGCAATAGGCGCTTCCCCTGCGGCGTAGACTTCAAGTAATAACAGTACATCGACGTCAGACAGTACCCGGGTAAAATCATCATACAGATCACGGGTACGACTAAAGCGGTGCGGCTGATAAGCCATCACCAGGCGCCGGCCAGGCCAGGCACTGCGAACAGCGGCAATGGTTGCCGCCACTTCTGTCGGGTGATGGCCATAATCATCCAGTAAAATCGCTTTACCCCGACCCGTATCAAATTCGCCATACTGCTGAAACCGCCGGCCAATACCGGCAAAATTACGCAGTGCCGTTAAAATAGCCTGCTCATTAATACCTTCATCCACGGCTAAGGCAAAAGCCGCCGTAGCATTGAGCGCATTATGTTTACCAGGTAAATTCAGCACAATTTCACGCTGGTTGCCGTTAGGATCTGTAATGACAAACTGGCTTTGCGTACCGGTTTGGCAGAAATCGCTAATGCGATAATCAGCATCGCTGGCAAAGCCATAAGTCAGCACAGTACGGCCAATAGCCGGAATTAATTCGCGTAACACTGCATCATCCAGACAGACCACGGCCATGCCATAAAATGGCAGGTTATGGCAAAACTCAAGATAGGTGGCTTTGAGTTTTTCAAAATCTCCCTGATAAGTGTCCATATGATCGGCTTCGATATTAGTAATAACCGTTGCCATTGGTTGTAAATGCAAAAAAGATGCATCACTTTCATCTGCTTCTGCAATTAAATAACGGCCTGCACCCAGCCGGGCATTTGAACCGGCTGAATTTAATAAGCCCCCGATGACAAAAGTGGGATCGGTACCGGCCTCAGCAAAAATAGAGGCTAATAAACTGGTGGTCGTGGTTTTACCATGGGTACCGGCTATAGCGATGCCATGGCGAAAACGCATTAATTCACCGAGCATTTCGGCACGGCGCACCACTGGCACCCGTTGTTGCACAGCGGCCTGTACTTCAGGGTTATCCGCTTTAATGGCACTGGATACCACCACCACACTGGCCTTTTCTATGTTATCTGCCTTATGACCAAAGCTGACAAGAGCGCCTAATGACACCAAGCGGTCAATCACCAGATTAGGTGCTATGTCTGAGCCGGTAACCTGATAACCTTCATTTAGCAATACCTCAGCAATACCACCCATGCCAGCACCACCTATGCCGACAAAATGAATGGACTCAACCCGGCGCATCGCCAGTTTCTTTTGTTGTGGTGTGGTAATCATACTGCTAATCCTGTTACTTGCCGGCACACTGCCGCCACCTGTTCACTGGCATCATCCAGCGCCAGACTGCGAGCAGCTGCCGCCATTTGTATTAATTCCTTGCGATCATCCAGCCAGACGCTGAACATCGGCACTATACCCGGGTAAGTTAATGCCGATTGCGGCACTAAACGTGCAGCGCCCTTGCTAACTAACCAATTGGCATTGGCGGTCTGGTGATCATCTATTGCACCCGGCAGAGGTACAAACACCGCCGCCACGCCAGCACTGGCCACTTCACTTACCGTCAGCGCACCTGCGCGGCAAATCACCACGTCTGCCCAGCAATAGGCCGCCGCCATATCCTCAATAAAGGCACTCACTTCATACTCGTTATCTGCTGGCAGGCAATCGCGATAACTTTGTTGCACTTGTTGCAGCATGGCTGCGCCGGTCTGATGACGTATCGCCACCGCTTTATTTTCCGCTAACCTGGCAAATTGCGCCGGTAATTGTTCATTTAATGCCTTAGCGCCCAGGCTACCGCCTAACACTAAAATCTTCAGCGGCACTTGTTCCTGATGCATTGCCAGCGCTTGAGCTCTGCAGTTTATCAACTCTGCGCGCACCGGGTTACCCACCAATTGTTGTTTTTTAGCACCGCTAAAAGCCTGAGGAAATGCCACCAACACTTTTGTTGCCAGGCGGGCTAACAAACGGTTAGTGCTGCCAGCCACTGCATTTTGCTCGTGGATCACCAGAGGCGTGCCCGCGCACCAGGCAGCCAAACCACCAGGGCCGCTGGCATAACCCCCAAAACCCAATACCAGTTGCGGTTGTAAGCTGCGAATAATATTCCGTGCCTGCCAACAGGCTTTCGCCAGCATAAAGGGCGCACTCAGCACACTGCGCCAGCTTTTGCCACGCAGGCCACGTACCTCTATGCTGTAAAATGGCCAACCGAATTTCGGCACCAGTTGTGCTTCCATTCTATCTGCAGTGCCCAGCCAGCTAACCTGCCAGCCCGCTGCATCTAAAGTACTGGCTACTGCTTGCGCCGGGAAAATATGGCCTCCGGTGCCACCAGCCATAATTAGCACATGGGGTTTAGTCATGCCCCCCCCCACTGACTGCCTGCTTACCACTTAATCGCACTTCAAAATCTATTCTGAGCAACAAGGCCGCCGCCATCAGCATAATAATCAAGCTACTGCCGCCATAGCTGACAAAGGGCAAAGTCAAACCTTTAGTGGGCAGTAGACCTGTGGCCACACCAATATTCACCGCAGTTTGAAAGCCCAGCCAAATGGCCAGCGCATAGGCCAGAAACCCATGAAAGCTCAAGCCCTTTTGCAATGCCTTGCTGCCAATTAATAATGCACGGCAGACCAGAAAAAACAGCAGCGCTAAAATAATCGCTACACCTACAAAGCCCACTTCTTCAGCAATAATGGCAAAAATAAAATCGGTGTGGGCTTCTGGCAGATATTCCAGTTTTTGAATGCTATTACCCAGCCCCTGACCAAACCAGCTACCCCGGCCAAAGGCCATTAATGACTGCGTTAGCTGGTAACCACTGCCAAACGGATCTGCCCAGGGATCTAAAAAGGCCGTGACCCGCCGCCAGCGATATTCACTGTACACAATCAACACGCCAATAAAGGCCATACCGGTAAACATCAGCATAAAAAACTGCCACAGCTTGGCACCGGCTAAAAACAACACCACTACTGTGGTAGCAAACATGACAATAACAGTGCCTAAATCCGGCTGCATCAGCAACAACACAGCCAGTGCAAACAGCAACAGCAGGGGTTTGACAAAGCCTTTAAAATTATCCAGTACCTGCTCGTGCCGTCGCACCAGATAGCTGGCCAGATAGACAAAGAAAAATAATTTAGCCGGCTCTGCTGCCTGCAGATTAATAGGCCCCAGCGGGATCCAGCGGGTACTGCCATTAATATTGCGGCCAAACACTAACACGGCAACTAGCAAGGCCAAGGCTAACAATAGCAACATCATATTATTGTTGTGCCACCAGCTCACCGGCAATTGCAGCACTACTATGGCGGCAATCAACCCCAACATTAAATACACCAGATGCCGAAAGGCAAAGTGCATCGGATTACCATAAAGCCGCTCTGCTATTGGTACAGAAGCGCTGGTAACCATCACCAAACCAACTGCTAAAATCAGTAATAGTAAAGTCAAAAATAGACGGTCATAGGCTTGGTTTTGCGCCTGCTGCTGCCACTGTTGCCATTGCTGTCCGGGAGCCTGCCACAGGCTAAGCGCTAGTTGCTTCATCGCAGCTCCTGTAGCACAGCAGCAGCAAAACGCTCACCGCGATCAGCATAACTTTTAAACATATCCAGACTGGCACAAGCGGGTGATAGCAACACCATGTCACCGGCGCGCACTAAGCGCGCCGCTGTTCTGACGGCAGTCGTTAAATCTTTTACCTGAATGCTGTTTGGTTTTAATGCGGCAATGGCCGGGCCATCTTGCCCCAGGGTAATCAGCTGCGTCACTTGCTGTTGAATCACATCCTGCAGCAGAGTGACATCAGCCCCTTTGGCGTCGCCTCCGGCAATCAGTATCAGTTCGCCCTTGACTGTTGGCTTTAAGCCGGCAATAGCCGCCAGAGTAGCGCCAATATTGGTCGCTTTAGAGTCATTAATCCAGCGCACACCTCTGTGCTCCGCCACTAACTGACACCGATGGGGTAAACCATTAAAGGATTGCAAGGTTTGTACTATGGCATGGCGACTGGCGCCCGCTTCTATAGCTAACAACGCTGAAGCCAGTGCATTAAATTGGTTATGCACTCCGCTTAAACTCATGCTGCTGGTGGCCAGCAACGGCTCACCATCTAACCATAACCAGTCTTCACCCTGATAGGGGGCAACACCGCAATCTGCCGCTGCTAAATCAATGCCTTTTGCCAGTTGGCCAGCCCTTGGGTAGGTCAGCGCATCGGCAGCATTATAAATCGCCAGGCCAGTATTGGTATAAATGCGCTGCTTGGACGCCGCATAGGCATCCAAATCTGCATAACGGTCTAAATGATCAGGGCTGATATTTAAGATACAACTGGCCAGGCTGGGTACCTGATCAACTGTATCTAACTGAAAGCTTGATAACTCCAGCACATACACTTCGGTATTGGTTTGCTGCAACGCATCCAGTACCGGCAAACCAATATTACCCGCGGCCAGCGCATGCACACCTGATTGCTGCAGCATTGCCGTGACCAGCATAGTCACAGTCGATTTACCGTTAGAGCCGGTTATCGCCAGCACAGGTTTACTGTTGGCCTCTACAAACAACGCCACATCCCCGACCACTTTAGCGCCTTGCGCCCTGGCAAAGCGAATTGCCGGGTGTTTTGGTGACAACCCTGGACTTAAGATAATCAAATCCATCTGCGCCAGTCGGTTGGCATCGAGTTCCCCCAGGTAAAGCCCATCAATTTTATCAAGCGCAATCTGTTCAAGATTGGCCGGCTTACTGCGGGTATCCATCAGTACCGGTTTAATGCCCTGCGCCAGCAAATAGCGCACAGTGGCAAGACCTGACAGGCCTAACCCCACTACTGCTATCCTTTTTGCTGACAATAAGCTGTTCATCTGCTATCTCAGTTTCAGGGTGGCTAAACCCACCAGTACAAAAATTATCGATAAGATCCAGAAGCGCACTATTACCCGCGGCTCTGGCCAGCCTTTTAACTCGTAGTGATGATGAATCGGTGCCATGCGAAAAATGCGCTGGCCACGTAATTTGTATGAACCTACCTGTAAAATAACCGACAGGGTTTCCATCACAAAAATACCGCCCATAATAAACAACACGATTTCCTGACGGACTAAAATGGCAATCACCCCCAGCACCGCGCCGAGTGCCAATGAGCCGACGTCGCCCATAAACACTTGCGCCGGGTAGGTGTTAAACCATAGGAAGCCCAGGCCGGCCCCGACCAGTGCAGCACAGAGCACCACCAACTCACTGGCATAGGGTAAAAATGGAATATTCAGATATCCGGCAAAAATGACATTACCGCTGGCATAAGCAATGATGGCAAAGGCGGCTGCCACCATAATAGTGGGTACTATCGCCAAGCCGTCCAGACCATCGGTCAGGTTCACCGCATTGCTGGTACCGACAATGACAAAGTAACCTAAAGCAATAAACATCAAGCCTAACTGTGGTGCCACATCTTTAAAGAAGGGCAATAACAGCGCCGTTTCTGCCGGGCGCTCAGCGGTGACAAACAAAAACACTGCCGTAACGATGGCGAACACTGATTGCCAGAAGTATTTCCAGCGGGCAATTAATCCCTTTGAATCTTTACGGATTACTTTACGGTAATCATCCACAAAACCTATGGCACCAAAACTCACGAGCACAAACAACACTACCCAGACATATTTATTGGTCAGGTTTGCCCAAAGCAAAGTACTTACCAGTACTGAACCCAAAATCAGCAAGCCGCCCATCGTCGGAGTGCCTTTTTTAGAGAAATGACTTTCCGGGCCATCTCCGCGCACTACCTGGCCAATCTGCATCCGTTGCAAAGCAGCGATAAGTTTTGGCCCCAGATACAGGCTTAACAATAACGAGGTTAAAATGCCCAAAATAGCCCTGAACGTCAGGTAACTGAACACATTAAAAAAACTCACATACTGGGTCAGATACTCTGCCAACCACACTAGCATGGGGTAGTCTCCTGCTGACAACTTGCAAGCAAATCTGCTACCACCAGTTCCATGTTCGCGCTACGCGAACCTTTCACCAGGATAGTCACCGCTTGCTGCTTGGCTGATATTAATGGCATCAGACGCTCTAACATGGCCTGACGCGAGCTGAAATGCGCCCCTTCACCATTGAACAGGTCGCTTGCGCTCTGTGATAACACACCCAGCGTGAATAGCAGATTAATCCCACTGTTTTTGGCGTATAAACCTATTTCTTCGTGATACAAACGGGCTTCAGCTCCCAATTCTGCCATATCGCCTAACAGTAACACCCTGAAGCCTTCATAGCTGGCCAATAAATCAATCGCAGCTTTCACTGATTCCACATTGGCGTTATAGGTATCGTCAATAAGCTGCAGTTGCGGCCCCAGTTGCAATAAATTAGTGCGGCCTTTGACTGGCTGCATCTGCAATAAACCTTGTTGAATATCTTCGATGCTGGCACCCACTGTCAGGCAAGCTGCAGCCGCTGCCACCGCATTCGCCACATTGTGACGGCCTGGCAAACTTAACTGCAGCGGATAGCTTTGCTGCTGGTAATGCAACATAAAGCGCGCGCAGCCATTGCTCATCAGGGTAATTTGCTGTGCCTGCACATCAGCAGGCTGCTGCACACTAAAGGTGACCAAACGCTTAGTGTTAACCCGTTGCAGCCAGTAATCACTGAACTCACTGTCCAGCGATACTATGGCTACACCTTCATCCGACAAACCCGAATAAATTTCAGCTTTGGCCCGGGCCACCCCAAACAAATCGCCAAATCCCTCCAAATGCGAGGCAGCCGCATTGGTAATTAACGCTACGTCTGGTTTGACTAAAGACGTGGTATAGGCAATCTCGCCAGCATGATTGGCGCCAAGCTCCATCACTGCGTACTGATGCTCTGGCTGCAGTCGCAGCAAAGTGAGGGGCACACCAATATCGTTATTAAAATTGCCTTTGGTCGCCAGCACAGCGCCGCGGCGGCTTAAAATCGCTGCCATCATTTCTTTTACCGTGGTTTTACCGGCGCTGCCGGTTACCGCCAGGGTGGTTGGCGCGAGTCGCGCTTTTAATGCCGCGGCTAACTGACCTAAGGCGATGCGGGTATCACTGACCACTATATGAGGTATGTCTTGTGACAAAGGCCGGTGGCAAATTACCGCTACCGCACCTTTGGCTATTACCTGATCAATAAAGCCTTCACCATCAAAATTGGGGCCGCGTAAAGCGATAAACAGGGCGCCGGGGCCAATGGTCCGGCTATCGGTGCTGACACTGTCAATCTGGCAGTCATCACCAATCAGAGGCGCTTGTAGTATTGCTGCGATGTCTCGACATTTCATTGTTATCATGCCAGTAACTCCGACATTAATTGCCGCACAAAAGCCCGTTCATCATAGGGATGATGTACGCCGGCAAAAATCTGAACTTTTTCATGGCCTTTACCGGCCAGCAGGATCACATCACCTGGCTGAGCACTGGCAATGGCTAGCTTTATCGCCAGTTTCCGATCTGGCTCCAGCTGATAAGCTGCATCACTGTGCATGCCGTCTGCAATGTCCTGACAAATTCGCAGTGGGTCTTCGCTACGTGGGTTATCCGAAGTAATAATCACGTGATCGGCACCTTGCTGGGCGATTTTCCCCATCAGCGGCCTTTTGCCTCTATCGCGATCGCCGCCGCAGCCAAAAACACACCATAAACGGCCACGACAGTGCAGGCGCAATGCCGCTAAAGCTTGCTCTAACGCATCAGGCGTATGAGCATAATCCACCACTACGGTACTGCCACTGGCAAAATGAAATTGCTCCATGCGACCGGGTACTGGCTGTAACTTACTGGCCGCCTGTAATAAACTACTTAAATCATACCCCAGCGCCAGCAAGCCACTGATCGCAGCCAACGCATTTTGCACATTAAACTCACCGAGCAAAGGTAGCTGCAGTTGATGTTCACCTGCATGACTCGTGAGTAAGCAGTCAAACCCCTGCGTAGTAGCGTTGAGCTGCTGATAGGCCAGATAGCGGTTAAAACCATGGCAATCGGCCGCTTTACCATAAACCCACACCGGGACATCTTGAGTAGCCGCTAAGGCCCGGCCTTGCGCATCAGACACATTTAACACAGCGGTAGAACACAGCTCAGGTTTAAACAATAAACTTTTCGCCCCGGCATATTCCTGCATACTGCCATGGTAATCGAGGTGATCGCGGCTTAAATTGGTAAAAATGGCTACCTGAAAATGCAAACCGGCCAGCCGATGCTGCACCAGTGCATGCGAAGATACTTCCATCGCCACCAGTTGCACTTGCTGCTGCAATTGCTCCGACAGAATGCGTTGGATATCAATATAATGCGGCGTAGTATTGGCCAACTCTGTCAGCGACAGCCAACGACCATAGCCCAGAGTACCGATGACGGCCGAAGGTAAAGCCAACTGCTCAGCCAGCTGATTAATAAAAAAGGTGGTAGAGGATTTCCCGTTAGTGCCGGTCACCCCCAGCAGTTGCATCTGCTGTGCTGGTTGCTGGTAAAAGCGCGCCGCCAGTTGCGGTAATTGCTGCTGCAGTTCCGGCAACAACAATACCCTTTCATGCACTAAGCCGGGCTCGCTGCATAACACCAGCGCTGCCCCCTGCATTAATGCCTGCTCTATATAGCGGTGACCATCTGTCTGGGTTCCCGGCAAAGCCACGAACACATCACCCGCGCGTACCTTGCGGCTGTCCAGCTGTAACTCAGCCAACTGCAGCTCGGCTACATTGGGGTATACCTCTGCTAACCATTGTTTACTGTTAACCGGCATGGGCACCTCCCGATACGGCAGTAATTACAGGTCTGCTACCAGCATCAGGTGGCAGGTTTAATAACTGCATAGCCGCGCCCATGATGCTGGCAAACACCGGCGCCGCAATTTCGCCGCCATGATAAAAATCACCAGCTGGCTCATTTATCACCACTACAGTGGCCAGTCGCGGATTGGATACCGGCCCAACACCGGCAAAGGAAGCTATATAGTCATCGCCATAACCGCCGGCCACCGCCTTTCGCGCCGTACCTGTTTTTCCACCTACCCGGTAACCAGGCACCTGTGCCCGCGTCGCCGTGCCACCAGGACCAATATTGGCTTCCATCATTTCTAACATGGCCTGAGCATGTTTCTTTGCCAGTACGGGTTCTGCCGCAAATGGCTCATCACTTTTTAAAATGGTTAAAGGCCTGTTATAGCCACCATTGCCCAGCATGCTGTAAGCTCGGGCGAGTTGCACTGCAGTAACGGATAAACCATAACCGTAAGAAAAAGTGGCTCTTTCAAAGTCAGACCAACGACGGCGGTGACTAAACAGGCCGCTGCTTTCGCCTTGCAGCCCAAGGCCGGTATCTTCGCCCAGACCTAGATTGCCGTATAACGACAGTACATGCTCATGTGGCATATCCAACACCAGCTTAGCGACACCCATGTTGCTGGATTTTTGGATAATGCCGGTTAAATCAAGCTGTCTGTAATTGACCGGATCACGCACCCAGCTCCCGCCAATACGCATGGTGCCTGGGTGAGTATCGACTACGGTATCCAGTTTGGCACTACCAAATTCCAGCGCACTTAATACCGCCAGTGGCTTCATAGTAGAGCCTGGCTCAAAGGTATCGGTAATGGCGCGGTTACGAAACCGGTGCGCTGGGGTATTACGTCTGTTGTTAGGGTTAAAAGAGGGGCTATTGACCATGGCCAGCACTTCGCCGGTATGCACATCAACGACTACAGCTGAACCAGAAGTTGCACCATGTGACAACACTGCTTTTTTCAATTCACGGTAAGCAACCGACTGAATACGTTGGTCAATGCTCAGTTGCAAATTGGCCGGCGGCTGACTTTGCTCTCGCTCCAGCACTTCAATTTCACGGCCTTTGGCGTCTTTGCGAAACACTTTACGGCCATCGGTACCGGTTAAAATGGCATCAAAGCGTTTTTCAATGCCTTCAACGCCTTCATCATCCACATTAGTAAAACCGACCAATTGCGCCGTCACTTCGCCCGCCGGATAAAAGCGCCGGGATTCTTCCCGGAAAAAGATACCAGGTACCTGCAGTTTTTTAACGTAATCAACCACAGCCGGATTAACCTGACGCTGCAAGTACACAAAACGCCGCTGTGGATTATCACCTATGCGGCTGAGTAATTGTGCCGGGGTCATTTGCAGAATGTCAGCCAGCGCATGCCAGCGTCGCTCATCTGCAGGGGCATTTCGCTCTAACACCACTTTAGGATCGGCCCAGATAGCTTCCACCGGCACACTGACCGCTAGCGCTTCACCATGGCGATCGACAATAGTGCCACGTAACACTTTATCTGAGTGCACCCGCAAACTGCGCATATCCCCTTGGGAAACCAGCATATCCGGCTCGATCACCTGCAACCAGGCGGCACGGCTTAACAGCGTGATAAAAACGGCCGAGATGCTCAGCAACACAAAAGCAAAACGCCAGCTCAATACTGACGGGTACTGTCTGGCTTTGGCTTGCGCTTTGCGCCCATTGCGGTTACTGGGATTGCGGTTCATGGTAAGGTCACCATAATTTCACGCTCACCCTGCGGGCGCTGCATTTGTAAACGGCGGCGGGCAATGTCTTCTACCCGGCTATGCTCTGCTAAGGCGCGCTGCTCGAGCATCAGATTACGCCATTCATTGTCTAATTGATCGCGCCGTTGATACTCCGCATCCTGAGCAATCGTGAGCTGCCGGTTCAGATGAGCCAGATGCACCACAGCTAAGGCCGACAGCAAACAGGCAACAATCAGCAACAACAACCCTTTTTGGCCACGCCAGTCTTGGGCGATAAGGCGGGCAAGCTGAATTTGGCTCATGCTGGCTGCTCCGCGCTATCTTGCTTCGCTGCACTACCCTGTTTTTCTGCTATGCGCAAAACCGCACTACGCGCGCGCGGGTTAGCCATTAACTCGGCGTCAGACGGCATAATGGCCTTGCCCACTAACTTAAGCGGGATATGCTGCTTTAACTGTGCTTCGGTCAGTGGCATGCCTCTGGGCACCGGCGCTGCTTTGGAATAACGGCGCATAAACTGTTTTACCAGCCGATCTTCGAGTGAGTGAAAGCTTATGACCACCAGGCGCCCGCCAGGCTTAAGTACCGCCAGTGCACCTTCTAATGCCAACTTAACCTGCTCCAGCTCACTGTTAATATAAATACGGATAGCCTGAAAGCTGCGCGTTGCCGGATGTTTTTTCTCTTTGGCGCTTTTGGGCACTACTGAGCTTATCAGCGCGGCTAACTCACTGGTGCGTTGTAATGCATGCTCAGCTCTATGGTTAACAATGGCATTAGCGATACGCCAGGCCATTTTTTCTTCGCCGTATTCACGCAATACAAAGCTGATATCTTCAACGTCAGCACTGGCTAACCAACTGGCGGCAGACTGGCCGCTACTGGGGTCCATCCGCATATCTAAAGGGCCATCGCGCATAAAGCTAAAACCACGGTCTGCATCATCCAGTTGTGGTGACGACACACCCAGATCAAGCAAAATACCATCGAGTTTACCAAACACAGCATGCTGTTCGGCGATAGTTGCCAGGGCGGCAAAGGGGCTGTGGGTGATGTGAAAACGCGCATCTGCCTGCAGTGGGGTTGCAGCGGCAATGGCGGCAGGGTCGCGATCTATAGCAAATAAACGACCGTGCGGGCCCAGCTGCTTTAATATAGCTGTGCTGTGCCCACCGCGGCCGAAGGTCGCATCCAGATAGTGGCCATCTGCCTTAATGGCCAGGCCGTCCAGCGCTTCCTGCAGCAGGACAGAGATATGTGCGCTGCTGTTCATTTACAGTATAAATCCCTGTAGTCGCTCTGATAATTCACCTTCGCCAGCTTGAGCTTGCTCTAACTCAATATCAGCGCTTAAGCGCTGCTGCCAGCTGGTTTCATCCCAGATTTCGAATTTGTTGAGTTGTCCCACCAAACGGATACTCTTCGCCAGACCTGCATGCTGGCGCAAATGCGCTGGCAGTAAAATGCGGCCGCTTTTATCCATATCGCAGTCGGTGGCGTTACCCAGCAGCAGCCTTTGTAAACGGCGCTCTTGTGGGTTTAAGCTGGACAGAGCCTTTAGTTTTTCTTCTATTTCTTCCCACTCTGTCAGCGGGTACAATAATAAACAGGGGTCATGCAAATCGATGGTGCAAATCATCTGGCCCTGAACGTCAGACAATAAGCTATCGCGGTAACGCGCTGGTAGCGCTAACCGTCCCTTATCATCCAAATTCAGTGTAAATGATCCACGAAACATCTGATGTTTGCCCGTATCCTTAATTAATGGCAGCGGTAAGCGAATTTCACCGTCGTCCACGGTGCTGAAAGGTGGCTTGAGCACGCCAAAACTTCCAGAATGATCCACAATTACCCACTAATCCCCACAATGATACAGTTTAGGGCGTGGCTTTAGCTTGTGTCAAGGTAAAAACAGGCTTGCTAATCGAATAAGATCCACTGAAAAAGCGGCTTAGCGCGAAGTAGATGATTTTGGTCAGAAAAATTTAAATTGCGCTAAAAATAACCAGAAAAAAGGCGGAAAGCCGGCGGCTGACTTGCTATTAAGGAATAAATTATTCAAACTGGTTAATACTTATTGATAACAAATTCGTCTTCCCGCCCTTAACGCAGGACTTATCCTTATGCTTAGCCTGTTAAAGATCCGCGGCATGTTGGAGCACATGTCGGTAATAGAGCGTAAACTTGCGGAATTTATTCTGGAGAACTCGCATCTGCTGCGCGATTACTCGTCACAGCAGCTAGCCGACGCGGTAGGTACCAGCCAATCCAGTGTGGTGAAGTTTTGCCAGAAACTCGGCTATAAAGGCTACCCCGATTTAAAACTGGCCATTAATGAAGCGGTAGTGGCGGCCAGCACGCTGAATTGGGATCAACCTGAAAAGCCGGGCTGTGATGATGGCTTAAACGGTTTGGTGGAGCAGTTGCAATTTTCACTGCAGCAAAACTTACGAAACTTACTGAACATTAATACCGAAGCCAAGCTACAACAGGCCGCTAAGCTGCTGCAGCAAGCTGATACCGTATTACTGGCCGGTTATGGTCACTCAGCCATAGTGGCTGCGGATATGCAATGCCGCTTGCTGCAATTAGGTAAGCTGGCGCTATACCATGCTGATCCGGCTTTATCGCTGCAACTGGCCCGTACACTGGCGCCAGGCAGTGTGATATTGCTAGTGTCAGATTCGGGACAAAACAATGATGTGTTAAAACTGGAGCAATATGGTCAGCAGCGCCAGCTGAAGATTATCTCCCTGACCCGCTATAAAACCAATGCGCAAAGTCTGGCGGCCGATGTCACCTTATTTACGTTAAGTGGTGAAGAAGATCTTCGGATGCAGCCTATTATCACCCAACAGGCGCAGCAGCATCTGTGTCATATTTTATATCTGCAACTGTGTCAGTGGCGCAACAGCGACCTACCCCTGACAGAAACCCGGCAACTGCTGGATCTACTGGAAAAGCCCTAGCCCAGCATCTGTAAACCGTCAATGGCGGTAATACCCAAACCTGGTGCATCGCCAATGGTGATGTCAGATTCATTAAAGCTGACACTACTTTTTACCGGATCAAACGCACACAGCGAGGGACCATCTAAATCAATTTTTGTGACCACATCGGCTTTAGCTACCGCCACATGCACAGCAGCAGCCACACTAACACTGGCCTCCAACATGCAGCCAATCATACATTGCATATCGTAAAACGAACAAATATCAGCAATTTTAATGGCATTGGAAATACCGCCGGTTTTCATCAGCTTAATATTAATGATGTCAGCTGCGCGCATTTTAATCAGTTCTATCACCTCACGCGGGCCAAAACTGCTTTCATCAGCCATCACCGGCGTATGCACCCGCTCGGTAATATACTTTAGCCCCTCTAAATCGTAGGCTTTTACCGGTTGCTCTACTAACTCCAGTCGCACCCCTGCCGCTTCCAGTTTATGCAACGCATAAACGGCCTCTTTTGGCGTCCAACCCTGGTTAGCATCAAGCCGAATTAGCGCTTTGCCTGCTACGGCGGCATAGATAGCTTTTACCCGCTCTATATCCACGCCAATATCTTTGCCTACTTTGACCTTTAAGGTTTCAAAGCCTCTGTCGATCGCGCTGAGCGAGTCGGCGACCATTTTGTCGATATAATCGACACTGATGGTAATGTCAGTGGTAATTTTGGGCACACCGCCACCGAGCATTTTATAAAGCGGCGCTTGATACAGCTGGGCAAATAAATCGTAGACCGCCATCTCTACTGCCGCCTTCGCACTGTAGTTTTTCATAATAGCGCCCTGAATCAGGCGGGTAATATGATTTAAATCAGCAATCTGCTGGCCAATTAGCTTGGGCTTAAGTACATCTTTAATGGCTGCAATAATAGAGCCATTGATATCACCGGTAATCACAGCCGTGGCGGGTGCCTCACCATAGCCGCGGTGACCACTATCAGTTTCAATAATGACAATAATGTCTTCAATTTGTTGCACGGTACGCAGTGCCGTTTTAAAGGGTGTTTTCAGCGGCACCCGCAACATGCCCAACCGGATATCTGTAATTTTCATAGCATCCTCGAATCGCGTCACGATTAAATGGCATTAAGCAACTGCCAGCAGTTGCCGTGAAAACAACTTAAGTTACACTAATAAAGACAATATTTTACCGACCAACAATCCACCGGCGGTACCCACGATATACCCCAGCATCGCCATTAACACGCCCACCGGAATTAACGCCCGTGAATAGGCCGCCGCCAGTATAGGTGCCGATGCCACACCGCCAATATTGGCCAGCGATGCAACACCACAGGTAAATAAATCCAGCTTAAACAAACGCGCCAACAGCACCATCACGGCGCCATGCACCAACAACACTATAAGCCCGGCCAGCACATAAAGCGGCGCTTTAGCCATCTCGGCAAAGTCAGCCCGCGAGGCAATAAGTGCAATAATCAGGTACAACATTAACTGCGACAGCTCTACTGAGCCCCCTAAACGGCCCAGCCGGGTCATGGCAGCCACTACCCCAGCTACCGTCACCAGTAAAATACTCCAGGTGGTAGCACTGAAAAATGCCGACTGCGGCAACCACTGCGCCAGTGCCTGACTACCACTGCTGACCACTAAACTGAGCGCCAGCAACACCAGCAGACCGGTGTGATGCAGTGGGCTTTGTTGTTGCTGCTGTTGCTCAAGTTGTTCCCCCAGCTGCTGTAACTGGCTGCCATCAGCCCCCACCCAGCGATTAAAACGCCCGGCATGAGGCACCAAGGCCAGCAACAACATCACCCAAAGCGCATAATCAATGGAGTCCATCAACAAGGTATAGCCCATGCGGCTATCTGGAATAGCCAAAGCGGCCTGCACTGCCGCCATATTCGCGGTGCCGCCCATCCAGCTTCCGGCCAGCGCCGCAAAGGTTTTCCAGGCGTCATCGTCTAACACCGATTGCAACAACAAAAAACTGACCACAAAACCACAGATAATACTTAACACCGCCACCAAAAAGGCCCCCAACATGCGGGGCCCCAATTGCACGATACTGCGCAAATCGCTTTTTAGTAACATTAAAAAAATCATTGCCGGCAACAAGTTGTTGCGAACCACTCTGAAGGTGCTGTTGATTTCTGCTGTTTGTTGCCACAAACCAAAGGTGGAGCACAGCATCACCACAAAATACAGCAATACCACAGCGGGCAGCAGTCGGAACAAGCGCCACTGGCCATAGTGTTCAGCCGCTTTAATCAGCGCCGCAATGGCCAGTAGCACCGCAATAAAATTAAAGCCATCGCTTATCACATCAGCTCCGTTTTCGGGTCAAGGAAATTTATATTCCAGATATTATTAATTTTTAGCATAAATTATTTTCAAAACCAATAAATTTTTGCTATGTTAAATTCGTGCAGAAAGTGAACAGCTCTGTACAGCGCCGCCTCAGTAAGCAGCGCGTTGAGATCGATATAACAATAACAGGGTGTATTATCCAGGAGAGATTGCAATGAAGTTTAACAGGCTCATTCAGTCCATTGCCCTTGCCGGCTTGGGCTCGACCATCGCATTAGCGCAGGAAAACAACGCACCGCGTACCGATGAAGATCCACAGGTAGAGCGGATAAGAGTAACGGGTTCCAGTATTAAAAGAACCAGCATCGAAGGTGATTTACCCCTTACCGTATTTAGCCGTGCCGATATTGATGCCGCAGGCATTACCTCAGCTGAGCAGTTAATGATGCAACTCAATATTGCCGGTAACGCTTCGGACAACCTGGCCAGTAACGCCGGTATTGTTTCAGCAGAGCAGCGCGGCAATAACGGCGTATCAGGAGCCAACTTACGTGGTCAGGGCTCAGATGCCACCTTGGTATTACTGAATGGTCGCCGGGTCGCTACCCATGGTTTAAAAGGCCGGGCAGTCGATTTGAATTCTATTCCCTTTGCCGCGCTGGAGCGGGTGGAAGTGCTGCGGGATGGTGCTTCCGCGGTTTACGGTACCGATGCTATCGGTGGTGTTATTAACTTTATTACCAAGCGTGACTACAGCGGCGGTCAGGTATCGGCCTTTGCTGATGTCACCGAAGCCGGTGGTGCCAATATTTATCGTACCAATCTGTTATTTGGTACGGGTGATTTGAACAGCGATGGCTGGAATGTATTCGGTACTCTAAGTTATAAACGCAATACCGCGCTGCGCGGCGATCAGCGCGACTTTTCTTCGACATTTCAGCCAGAACGGGGTTTATCACCCGACACTCGTGGTACACCCTTCGCAACGGTTTTTCCCTCGGGTTTGGGGCCAAACCTGATTGGAACAGGTTTAACTGACCCTGTTACCGGTGGAAACATGAACGGCGGTATTAATATTCTTAACCTGCCTGGTGGTAATGGCTGTGCCAATGGTGGCGATAATATGGGCCCTTATGACTTCCGCTTATGGAATGTTGCAAGTGCCCGCTATTCTTGTGCATGGGATTATCCGGCCGCTCAAGCCATTCAACAACCACAAGAAAGCCTTGATTTTCTTGGCCGTGCGTCATTTAAATTAGCCGAGCAGCATGAGATGTACGTTGAGCTGGCGGCGTCTGAAGTCGATGTTAAAAAATCTTTTGAACATTATCAGATTTCACCCAGCAATACTTTTCGCCCTGCATCCTGGTATCCAAGTACCGGAGAAATGTACAACACCATATTCTTTGCCTTGCAAGATTACTTCGGGCCTGATCGTCTGAACTATGGTGAACCCATTGCCTATCGCTGGCGCTGTATTGAGTGTGGTTTCCGTGAAATTGAAACGAACACGTCGTCTTACCGCTTACTGGTATCTTTTGAAGGTATCATTAACGACTGGGATTACAACGTAGGCGTCTCCCGTGCACAAAACGAATCCGTATCTGAGTTGGGTGGTGGTTATTACTACACTGATGGTTTAGTGGCCGCTTTAGGTGGTGGCAATATCAACCCTTTTCTTGCTCCTGGTCGTGAACAATCAGCCCAGGGTAAAGCAGACTTACAAGCTGCCTCTGCCCGCGGCGTTAAGCTTTATGGCGGTCGCAGCCTAATGACGCAACTTGATGCATCGTTATCAGGTGAGCTGGGCTTTGAATTAAATGGCGGCGTTATTCAGGCGGCGGTCGGCGTCGATTTGCGCCGTGAAGAATTTGAATTTAATGGCGATACCCGCGATGCGCAGCGCGCAGTGTTTTTAGCGCCATTTGATAACGCTAACGCACTGGATAATGTAAAACGTGATATTAAAGCCATCTATTCTGAAGTCTATTTACCGGTGTTAGACAATCTTGATGTGACTCTGGCAGTGCGCCGCGATCAGTACAGCGGGTTTGGTGGCACTACCAATCCAAAAATCTCCTTTAAGTTTCAGCCCATAGACGGTTTATTATTCCGTGGCGCTTACAATACTGGTTTTAAAGTCCCCTCTTTTAATCAGCTGTTTAACGGCGAGCAAGATCTGGCGTATACCGGTCTGGACTTAGCCGATCCGGCTACGTGTCCGGGTGCTCAGGCAAATGAAAGTATCCCTGGTTGTGAACGGATACAGCCGACAGAGCGCTTTGGTGGTAAAGCAGACCTTAAGCCGGAAGAATCTACCCAGAAAAGTTTTGGGGTAGTGTGGGCTGGTATGGATAACTTTAATATCAGTCTGGATTGGTGGGAAGTAGAGCGCACCAGTACTATCCGCTCAGCCCCACGTAACGTGCTGATTGAGTACTATGATCTGTTCCAGGCGAACTGGATCCGCGATGCCAATGGCAATGTGGTGACCATAGACCGCCGTTTTATTAACTCAGGCGGTACCTTAACCCGCGGTATAGAACTGGATGCCAATTTACGCGGTAAATTGGCTGATGGCGACTGGCGGATAAACCTGAACGGCAGCTATATCGACACCTTTAAAACCAAGGGTGTAGAAGACTTACCTTACAGCGACAATCTGGTCGGTGACTATGTACGCTTCTTTAACTTACCTATTAAATGGAAACACACACTGAACTTCAGTTATACCAAAGGAGATTGGGCGCATTCATTCAGCCAGATCTACCGCCATGGTTATAAGGATGAGTTACCGGTCAGTGTGCGGCTAGGTACCTATGTGCCAGCTGAGTGGAACCCCAGAGTTGATAATTATATTACTTATAATTACAGCGCGACTTACAGCGGCCTTGAAAATATGAAATTCACGCTTGGCGTGAAGAATATTTTTGATCAGAACCCACCCTTTACCGCGCACCAAAACGACTTTGCTTCAGGTGCCGGCTGGGAAACCCGCATAGGTGATCCTCGCGGCCGCGCATTTAGCTTGTTGTTTGAATACAACTTTATGTAAGCGACAGCATTATTTTAAACGTGTGTCCTGGAAACATTGCCCGCCAATTGGCGGGCTTTTTTATTGATTAGGTGAGTTAGCCATTAAGCCGGGTTCTGTGCTCTGTTGCCAGAGTAGCAATCATTCCTCTAGGACTTAGGTCACCCTAAGCCTCAAGCAATCTACCCGCCCTCAACGCGGGCGCGCCATAGAGGGCCTATTTGATCTTGCTCCGGGTGGAGTTTACCGTGCCACGAACTGTTGCCAGTCGCGCGGTGCGCTCTTACCGCACCCTTTCACCCTTACCTGATCCTATTTTCCGAAGAAAACAGGCCATCGGCGGTTTGCTCTCTGTTGCACTGGTCGTAGGCTCGCGCCCCCCAGGCGTTACCTGGCACCCTGCCCTGTGGAGCCCGGACTTTCCTCCCCTTGCTTACGCAAGCAGCGATTGCCTTGGCCAACTCGGAGCGGATTATACCCTATTTAGTCTGAACCGCCAGCCCATTCTAGTGCCAGCTTATAAAGCGCATTTTTCTTTTCATTGTGAATTTGCGCTGCCAGGGCGGCCGCTTGTTTCAGCGGTAGCTCGGCCAATAAAATCTTTAAGGTTTGTTGCACCTGCTCGCTGATGTCACTGACGGCTCGCGCCGGCTCAGAGGCAATCATTAATACCATCTCGCCCTGACAGCGCTGCAAGTCTTCTGCCAGCCAGTGTTTAATTTGCGCTGGGGTTCCATGACAAAAAGCTTCAAAGGTTTTCGTCAGCTCTTTGGCCAGCACACATTCCCGCTGAGCACCCAGTACCAGCGCGACATCATCTAGGCAGGATTCAATGCGCCGCGCCGTTTCATAACAGACAATAGTACCGACATCTGCCGGTAACGCCGTCAATTGCGCCTGACGCTGGCTGCTTTTGGCGGCTAAAAAGCCAATAAACAAAAATTTATCGGTGGGCAGGCCTGCCGCGCAGAGCGTCGTTATTACGGCACAGGGGCCAGGAATGGGTACCACTTTTACCCCGGCTTCGCGGCATAAGCGTACCAGGTTATAGCCCGGATCACTGATCAGCGGCGTGCCGGCATCAGATACCAACGCCAGGCTGTCACCGGCCTGACAGCGGGCAATAATGCTGGCTGCCCGCTGTTTTTCATTATGATCATGCAGGGCCAGCGTGCGGGTTTGCACCCCCAGGTGCGCCAACAATTTACCGGTATGACGGGTATCTTCAGCTGCGATACAGTTTACCTGTTTTAAGGTAGCCACAGCCCGCTCACTGATATCGGCTAAATTACCGATCGGAGTGGCGACAACATATAAGGTTCCGCTTTCTGTAGTCATATTTCGCTATTTCATTGAGCTTAGCGGGCTGTCTGAGTAAGATAGCCCTATTGAGGTCCTATGGTACTGTGCATTGTGAAATCCAGCAAATTAAAGCCCATTGTTTTCTGTAGTCTGCTCGGCGTGTTGGCTGGCTGTAGCCAGACCCCGCAGCCAGTTGTCAGCACACCAGCGACTGAGCAAAAGATTGAGCCTGAAGTGGTAACGGGCATCAGCGCTCAGCAACGATTGCAGCAAGCCCGCCAGGCACAGGGCGAAGCGCAGCAGGTACAGTTACTAAGAGCAGCCCGGCAGGCATTGCAAGAGGGTGAATATCCGCTGGCGCTGGCCATTACCGAAAATCTGCAGCACAGCAGCTACCCACTGATTGTAAAACGTAATCTGCCGCTGCTGTTGCAGGCCTATATCAGCAATGGCGAGCTAAGCCGGGCTGAGCAGCTGTTACAGCACACCGCGCTTAGCGCCCTTGAGCAAACAGACAGAGCCGACTTTATCTGGCTGGGTGGACAGTTTTACTCCAGCCAGCGGCGTGATTTAGCGGCCAGTCGTTTACTGCTGCAACTGGATGTAATGCCAGCTCGTAGCCGCTACCCCGAACTGTGGCCATTACTGTGGCAACATTTAACAGCACTAAACCAGCAGCAGCTGCAAAGCTTACGCCAGGGCAATCAGCCACGCACTGACGCCTGGCTGGCGCTGGTCGAGCTGAGCCGCAGCTATATTGGTCAATATCAGCAATTGCAGGCGGCACTAGAGCAATGGCAGCTACAACACCCCTTTATGCCAACCCTGGCCGAGCTGCCACCTGCACTGCAGCAGCTAAGCCTGTTGCAACCCTATCAGCCGCGTAAAATAGCCGTACTATTGCCACTGCATGGCCAGTTTCGTCAGCATGCCAGAGCGCTGCAATACGGTATTCTGGCTGCTGCCAGCCAACAGCCAGGCGCGGGTTTAATTTTTCTGGACAGTGAGTTGGCACCAGAGCAAATACAGCAACAATTAATATCAGAGCAGGTAGATTTTGTGATAGGCCCGCTGCTGCGCGAGCAGGTTGATCAAATCAGTGCCTTGCCCGACTGGCAATGGCCCACCTTGTTTTTAAACAGCCGGCCACAGCTGTTAAACAGCCGGGGGCAGCAGCAAGCTGCACTGGCGCAACGCTTTTACTTTGCGCTAAGCATGGAAGATGAAGCCAGCCAAATGGCCCAGCTGTTTGCGCGAAAAGACTATAAGAACCCTGTTGTCATCAGCGCCCGCAACCCGATTAGTTTGCGCATGCAACAGCATTTTGCCCAGCAATGGCAGCAATTAGGCCACCAAGCCCCGGAGCAGTATCAGTTTGCGGCACGTGAAGAGCTCGAAGCTATTATTACTCAACTATTAGAAACCGATGCCAGTCGCGAGCGTATTCGGGCCTTATCAGGCCTGATCACTGAAAAACTGGAAACCGACCCACATAGCCGGCTAGACATTGACGCCATCTACTTACTGGCCGATGTCACCCAAACCCGTTTATTTAAACCCACTATAGATGCTTCCGTCAGCCAGACTGCGCCTCGCTTGCCTGTTTATGCCAGCTCACGCAGCTTCAGCACTAACCTGGATAGCAACGATCAACGCGATTTAAACGGCCTGACCTTCACCGAAACCCCCTGGTTAGTTGGTAGTGCCCACAGCCAGCCGCTGCGCGAGCAACATCAGCAATGGTTGGGCGATCAGGATGAGGCGTTGCAACGCTTATTTGCCATGGGTTTTGATGCCTATCAGTTGATTGGCAGCCTGAAACAGCAACAAAAATTAACTTCTTTAAGCTTTGACGGTCTGACCGGGCGGCTCAGCTTATCAGCGCAAGGCAGTATTATCCGGCAACTAAGCTGGGCCACCTATCGTAATAACCGCCTGCTGGCGATTGAAGAGCCCTGAGCTCTGAACGATAAGGGCGAATATGAACGATAAGGGCGAATTTTACGAGCAGTTAGCGCTGGACTATTTGCAGCAGCAGGGGCTGACTCTGGTCACCCGCAATTATCAGTGCAAAGCCGGAGAGATTGATCTTATTATGCGCCAGGGACCGCAACTGGTATTTGTAGAAGTAAAGTACCGTGCCAGTAATGCCTTTGGTGGCCCGCTGGCCGCCGTGACACCAGCGAAACAGAAAAAATTTGTACGCACTGTACGCTGGTATCTGCAGCAACATGGCGGCCAGCAACAAGCCTGCCGCATTGACGTATTGGCGATTGAGGGGCATGCGCCCTACCAATACCTTTGGCTGACCAATGCTTTTAGTTAACAGGACCCATTGATGCAAGAACATATCCGGCAACTTTTCAGCGAAAATATTCAAACGATGATTGCCAGCAGCGAGGCGCTGTCTGGGCCCATCGAACAAAGCGCGCTAATGATAGTGCAGAGCCTGATTAGTGGTGGCAAGGTACTCTGCTGCGGTGATGGTGCCAGTGCCAGTCTGGCCGGACACTTCGCGCAACTGCTGCTGGATCAGTTTGAAACCGAGCGCCCCTGTTTACCGGCACTGGCATTGCAAGCAGATATGTCGAGCCTGCAACCTGGCAATCAGATTAATGCCCAGTACCTGGCGCGACAAATCAAGGCGCTGGGGCACAATGCCGATGTGTTACTGGTCATTTCGCTCACTGGCGCGGAACATAGCCTAATAAAAGCGGTCGAAGCGGCACTGACTAATGATATGAAAGTGATAGCACTGACCCCTGATAACATGTCCCCTGATAATAATGGCGAGCTATCGGGGCTGTTAAATCAGCAGGATGTAGAGCTGAAAGTGACAGCACACAGTCCGGCCCGTTTATTTGAAAGCTACACCTTTTTGCTACACGCATTGTGCGAATTAATTGATATGACGCTGTTTCCACAGCAAGGAGAATAACACCATGTTTAAACCCGCTCTGATCCTCGCCGGCCTGCTGCTGTTACAAGGCTGTGCTGCTGCAGTAGTGGCCGGTGGTGCTACTGCCGTTGGCTCTGCGACTGATCGTCGCACCCTGGGCTCACAAATTGATGACAGCGGCATCGCCATTAAAGCCCGCCGCGCTTTGGCGGATGACCCTGTGACCTCTAAAGGCGGCAATCTGGGTGTTACCAGTTACAATGGCGTGGTATTGCTGACCGGCCAAGCGCTGACCGAGCAAGTGTGGCAACAAGCGGCAGTGCTGGTGCAGGATATTGCCAGCGTGAAAGAAGTACATAACCAAATCCGCTTGGGCAATCCCACTTCGCTTACCACCCGCACCCGCGACAGCTGGATCAGCACCAAGGTGAAAAGTCAGTTACTGGCTGATAGCGACGTCAGCGGCTTAAATATCCGCGTCGTCACCGAAAACGCCGAAGTCTTTCTAATGGGTTTAGTCGGCGGCGCCGAAGCCGATAAAGCCGTAGATATTGCCCGCAACGTAGAGGGTGTATCGCGCGTAATAAAAGCCTTTGAAAGACCTTAAGCTTCATCACTTATAACCGAAAGGGCATAAGCTAATAGCCTATGCCCTTTTTAGTCGCAAAACAAAGCAGGCTTTACTCCTGTAAAAAGTTTCATTTTTAGAAGCCATGCACCTATACCACTCTGTGTTTTGCTCTAAGGAATAGCGATGATTAAACTGTTGATAAGCCTGATGACGCTGCTCTTTGTTTTAGCTGTGGCGGCTGATGTGCCTGATGAGTTGGAAATTATTCAAAAACCCATAGTATTTGATGAACAGCGCAAGGCGCTGACCTTGCAGTACATGCAGGAGCGCTACACTATGGTGCAACAGGAGCCTACTATTACGCCGCGGATGGTAGTGGTGCACTGGACGGTGATCCCCACTTTACAACAAACCTTTGACGCATTTAACCCGCCCTTATTGCCTGTAGCGCGTGACGGTATCCGGGCTGGAGGCGATTTGAATGTGTCCAGTCAGTTTGTGATCGACAGAGACGGCAGCATCTATCAGTTAATGCCCGAAACCACTATGGCGCGCCATACTATTGGCCTTAATTACACCGCCATAGGCATTGAAAATATTGCCGATGGCACAACGTTACCAATGACAGAAGCCCAGCTGCACGCCAATGCCAGGCTAATACGTTACCTGGCGTCAAAGTACCCGATTGAATATGTTATAGGTCACAGCGAGTATCACTTATTCAGACATACCCCTTGGTGGAAAGAAACGGATGCCAATTATTTTACGGAAAAAAACGACCCGGACATTGCCTTTATGCAACGGCTGCGTAGCAAGCTAAGCGACTTGTCGCTAAGCCCTTTACCCTAAGTTTCACATGAGATAACTCTGCCTGCTGCTATTCATCTGTTTTAACAGGATCATTTGGCTTTTCATCAGCTTTTTTACCGCCTTGCATGGCTTTTTGCACTGCAACAACCGGGAAAAACAGGTGCAACGGGTTTTGTTTAGCTTGCTCAAATAAACTTTTAAATAACAGCGGCAGTTTATTGATACGGGTACCACGGGCACGCAGCGCCACGCTCAGCGCCAAGGTAAAACTCACCCAGAGATTTACAAAGCCAATCATCAGCACAAACAATAAATGCTTTAAAAAACTCAACAGGCCAATATCACCACTCACGCTACTGTAGCCCAGGTTTGCCGATGAAAACGCCACATGGCGGATATCAAGGGGTAAACCACTGACGTAGCCAATATATCCTGTCATGCCCAGCAGTACACCAAAAAAGAAATTGCCGGCCAGAGCGCCATAATTATCGTGCATATAATCAGCCAGCTTTTTGCGAGGGCCGTCTTTGATAACTCTTTTTAAAAATGGATGCTGAAATAACCTTAATCGCAGTTCTAAACAGTTAGCGCGATTATCAAAAAAGCCAGCAATAATACCGGCACAAAATAACCAGCAACCGGCAATGCCAGCATAGATCAAGGCCAGGCTGCCAACAGGTGAAATTGCCGCTAGCTGATAACCGACCACTTCTGCATTGAGTAACGGCTGCCCCTGCCACCAAAAAGCGATCAGCGCTATGCTACTGGCCAGTAAAATCGCACTGCTGACATTGCCCCATACCGCCGCCCATTGTGAGCGGTTTACGTCAATAAGCAAGCTGGCCAGTTTTTTGTTCACAGCCCTGCCGTTTTCGCCGCGCTCTACCTCCTGCGCAAAGCTGGCGGCTGTCATCGCCGGCTGTTTAGTGGCAATAGTAAAATGCAGCACATGCACCAGCACAAAACCCAGACCATAGTTTAAACTCACTAACAGCGCTTGTTGAAAGGGGGCCAAGCCCAGGCTTTCAATGTATATTTTTAGCAGTGCCATCAGCGCAATTATCACGCCGGCCCCTGCAGCCGAGCGCATTAACTTAAAAAATTGTTCACTGCTACGGGTAATATAGTGCTCACCATGACCACTTTTGTTCACGGTAATACTTTTAGAAAGTAGCTGAGTGCTGCTGCGCCACAGTGCAGTGATACTTAACTGTTCAGTGCTGGATTGCGCCAACTCGGCCACCAGGCCAAAAAGCTGCTGTTGCTGGCTATCAGGCTCACTGCTTATCAACAGCACCAGGCTATCAATCCTATCCAGCGTTTGCTCTAATCGCTCTAATAAGTGAGACACCGACACCGAACTGCCCAAACCGGCGCCTCGCCGCCGCAAGCGCTCGAGTTGCTCGCGTGACTGCGCCATCATTACCTGCAGATGATCCGTCTGCAATAACGGCTGCCCGGCATCCGCTAACTGACGCCTGGCACTATCGACAAAGGCATTAATTTCGCGATTCAGCGCAATAAAGGGCGAGTCAATCTGGCTTAGGCGGCGGTCGAGGCGCATCAGCTCGGGTTCAATTTCTTCTGCTGCCACCCAAATGGCCAGCATTTCCAGCGCATATAGCATTTCTTCACGACAATGCAGAGATAAAGCTGCCACCACCTGAGGGTCGGCCTGTTTTAGCAGTATCTGGTAGCAGCCCAGCAGTTTGTCACTGTTGTCGGCCGTTAACCAGTCGGCATTGGCTTTGCCGCTAAATAATTGCACCAGCACATCTTTAAAATCGCTTTGCTCGCGCGGGGCCGGATTTATCCGCTCATATAGGCGCGAGGCCATTTCCCTGAAAAACCCACGCCGTGAAAAAATGCCTAACTGCACCAGCGCAGGGTAAATATTCATGCCGGCTAACCAACTAAATAGGGTATTAGCAATGGCCGTTGCATGCTTAGGATTTTGCTGCAGCGCTTCATATAATTTGTTGACCCGTTGCTGCTCTACCCCCAGCCCCTGATAACTTAGCCATTGGATTAACATGGTGCTTAAGGTCAGCGCACAAGGCTGTGCCGATAAACTTCTGACTAAGGGTACTGCACCTACTGTATCCATCCACTACTCCTGTTACTGCCGAAACATACTTACTATACCCTAAAAAGTGGCGGCTGCGACAAAGCTGCCTTGTCAGAACAACAAACAGAGTGATAAGCTCCGACCAGTTAACTTAAATGGAGTCAGTGATGCCTGAGTCATTACGCAAAGCCAATTGGGGCCTGAAATTATTTGCCTGGCGCTATATCCCGCTGATTGGCTTTTGCTCACCGAAAATTGTCAGCATGAGCAATAACAGCCTGGAAGTGACCATGCCGCACAGCTGGCGCACTAAAAATCATTTAGGCAGTATTTACTTTGGTGCGCTGGCAATAGGGGCCGATTTAGCCGGCGCCTTTCTGGTATTCAGCAAAGCCAAAGCGCTGGGGGTGAACGCCAATTTTGCTTTTAAAGACGTTAAAGGCGAGTTTTTAAAGCGGCCTGAAGCGCAAGTGCATTTTCGAAGCGACGATGGCGCTGTGATAGATCAAATGATTCAACAATCACTGGCCAGTGGCGAGCGAATTAATGAAACCGTCAATGTTATCGTGACCTGCCCCAGCCTTTATGGCGATGAGCCGATGGCAAAATTCAGCCTGACCTTATCCGTAAAAGCCAAAGCGAAGCGATAGCCATTTTACCCGCGAATGTTAAACAGTGACGCTTTTGTCACTGTAAAACTTAACTGCACCACTTAGCAGCAGTTCAGGTAAATCGCTATTCTCTGGCAGCATCTGGCTTTCCGGCAATAATAAATAGCCATCTCGGCCGTGCGCTTTAATCCAATAAAGCGCCTGATCAGCCCACTGCAGCTGATGTTGCCAGTTGGCGTCAGCAGTAAAGCACACCGCACCTATAGAACAGGTCAGTGGTTGCGGCAATCCGCTCTGCTGCCAGGAAGAATCACGAATGGCCTGCAGTAAACGTTGTAGTACCTGAGGCGCATCAGCGCTGTCTTCCAGGATCAACAAAAACTCTTCTCCGCCCCAGCGGATTAAATGGTCTGTATTGCGACTTTTTTGCCGGATAAGCTGTGCTAACTGCTGCAATACCTTATCGCCAACCTGATGTCCGAGTTTGTCGTTAATGCTTTTAAAGTGGTCAGCATCCAACAGCGCCATCGTCAAGGCTTCTCCGCTTCTGGCGACGCGCGACAAAATCTGATCGATATTAGCATCCAGGTAATGCCGGTTAAACACCCCGGTCAACGCATCCTGCATACTCAGCTGTTGCAACTGCTGATTGGCTTGCTTAAGCTCATTCGTACGCTGCGCCACCAGTTGTTCTAACATCAGCTGCTGCTGCGCCAGCTTAGCCCATCGCCAACGGAAAATCAGCCACAACATAGCCAGTAACCATAGCAGAAGCAAAGTTCTGGCCCATAGGGTTTCATGCCAATAGGGCTGCAAGCTGATATCCATGGTTACCGGCTCACTCCAGCGATAATCTGCGGCGGCACGAACTTGCAAAGAAAACCTGTACTGGCCAGGGGGTAAATTGGTGTAAAACGCTTCCCGCCGGCCAGCTGCATCTACCCAGTCTTGATCAAAGCCTTTTAGCTGATAACGCAATGCCAGGGTCGCAGGTTGCCCAAACTCGGGGGCAGTAAACTGAACATGCCAGTTCCGCTGCTCTGCAGACAGCGCCAGCTGGCTGCCATGCAACCTCTGGCCACCGGTGGTAAGCGATTCAATAACAGGCTGAGGCACCAAGGTGTGATAGTAGAGTTGTGTCAGAGGCAAGGACACTACGCCATCGAGTGTGGGAAAGAATAGCCTGTTTTGCGACACGGCCCCCTTACTACTGCCGGCACCATTACAACACCGATGCGAGTCTGTCGCCGCACCGGGCCGGCGGTCATCAACCAGCATATACAGCTGCTGTAGCTCGCCTTGTAGCAGAGCAGAATACGAAATCCGGTAGAAGCCTTGTAAACTACTGATCACCAGAGAGTCATTAAATTGTTCAACATGCATCATGTTATTACCTGGCAATCCCGAGGCTTGATTAAAATAGCGCCACTGACCAGGTTGCCCCAGCATAAAGCCATGATCTAAACTGCCAATAAAGATATTGCCATCAGCAAATTGTTTAATCACGGTAATAAAGCTATCAGACAATGGATTGTCGACCGACTTAAGAAACCCTTCTGCAGTGCGCCAATACAGGCCGCTTTCGGTACCCACCCACAGCCGTCCCGCGCTATCCGGCAAAATGCTACGTACCATGGCCTTTCGTAACATGTCCGGCACGTCGTCTTGCTGCAGCCGGTCATTATCCAGATAAAACAAACCGCCCTGAGCACCTACCCATAATCTATTGGCTTCCGCCACCAGGCTGGTGATCAACATAGGGCTGTCGATAGCAATATTCCTTTGCCACTGCAAGGTATCCGCATCCAGTTGCGCCAGGCCATTGCGGGTCCCCACCCACACACGTTTATGCTGGTCCTGATAAAAGCTGTAGACAAACTTATTTGGCAAATAGGCGTTAGCATTCAGGAGAGAAAAACGGCCGTCTTTTAACAGCGCCATACCGTTACCTGTACCCACCAGTAACTGGCCGCGCCAGGGTTCTACTGCCCAGGTGTAAGGCTCCTGCAAACCTTCCGCTACCGAAAATCGCTGTGTCGGCACCTGGCGCACCCGTTTTAAGCCATGGGCCCGGCTACCCAGCCAGATATTGTTACGCTGGTCCTGCAACATCGTCTGGATCCAGATAAAATCGCCATCTTTGTTAAGTACCTTATCGGCACTGATTAGTTCACCGTTCACCAGCTGATACGTTTTCGTATAGGTAGCGACCCAGAGCTGCTGCTGCGGATCTTTGTACAGCATATCAATCCGGCTGTTGTTGTCCTGCTCAGGTAAGGGTAATTGCTGCCAGTGATCATCTAGAAAATGAAACAACCCAAGGTGAGTGCCCAGATAAACGCTGTTATTAACCACAGCTATATTACTAAACTGCAAGGGTGCCAGCTCTCGCGGTGCTGCAAACCATTGATAAGTGTCTAAATGCCATACCGCAAAGCCATGTTCGCTACCAATCCACACCTTGTCAGCTTGCTGGTGAAGCTGAAACACTGCCTTTTGGTGTGGGCTGTCAGCAAAAGCACCATTGCGCCAGAGGTATAATTTGCCGGCACCAATTAATATGGTGCCGTCAGACAATTCAGCAAAGGCCGATACCGGCCCGCTCAGGGGTGCCGCCGCATCATAACGACTGAACCGCTCGTTTTCCCTTACAAAAACTCCGTTTACGGTGCCTACCCACAGCCGTTGCTGCCGATCAACATGTAAAGCCGTAATCAGGCCGGAGCTTAGGCCGTCAGTGTTGGAGCTATTAAATACCGTAAATTGAAAACCATCAAAGCGCGCCAACCCATTTTGGGTGCCAAGCCAGATAAAACCCTGGGCATCTTCTGCTATCGCCGTCACAGAAATTTGTGGCAACCCGGACTCAACAGACCAAATCCGGTATAAATAATGCTGCTCATTAAAGGTCTGGGCGTTAGCCAGGCTAATGAGTCCGGCATACGCCAGCACTATAAAACTGATAGTTTTTAACAAAACGCCACCCTGAATACAAAAAAGCTCACTGCTATAATTTAGCATAGCGTTTTTTTGTCAACACACAGCTATTCTGACCAACGGCGGTTATTTAGGACCGACCGGTCATACGGTTGCAGTGGTGCTACCAGTTAGTACGCAAACCATCAAGCTACCTTATATTGCTCAATGCTTTAGTTAAGTTACACTTCGCTATTTGCACCAACAGTTGACTACGACTAAAATGGCGGCTTGCTATCCCGAAACGAGCCTTCTATGCAGGATTTAAGCGGTAACCTTTTTATCATCTCCGCGCCCAGTGGCGCCGGTAAATCCAGCCTGATCCAGGCGCTGTTGACACAGCAGCCCAACATGCAGGTCAGTGTGTCACATACCACCCGTGCACCACGACCTGGCGAAGTAGATGGCGTGCATTACCATTTTATTTCGGTAGACGAGTTTTTGCTGCGCATTAAAAACGACGAGTTTCTGGAATGGGCAGAAGTCTTTGGTAATTACTATGGCACCTCGCGCCAGGGTATTCGCGATAGCCTGCAACAAGGCATAGATGTCTTTTTAGATATCGACTGGCAAGGCGCGCGGCAAATTCGCGCAGCCGCGCCGGGCACCCTGGGCATTTTTATCTTACCGCCCAGCCTGACCGAGCTGGAGCAGCGCCTGACTAACCGAGGTACCGACAGCGCAGAAGTCATTGCCAAACGCATGGCGCAGGCCAGCAGCGAAATGCAGCATGCCGATGAATATGACTACCTGATCATTAATGATAATTTTCAGCAGGCGCTGAGCGAGCTGGAGCATATCGTATTAAGCCAGCGTAACAGTTACAGTTCGCAGCACAGTCGTCATCAGGGGCTACTGCAACAACTGTTGGCGATAACGGCAAAATAGCGTACACTATTCGGTCATATTATCCCTGAATACGGGTTGTTATTGACCCGTGTTGTTGAATATTACTATTCCTGATTATTTCGGAGTGCTGAATGGCTCGCGTAACCGTTGAAGATGCAGTAGATAAAATTGGTAACCGTTTTGACTTAATTCTGGTTGCCTCACGCCGTGCCCGGCAGCTGTCAGTGGAAGGTAAAGAGCCACTGGTAGATCGAGAAAACGATAAGCCTACCGTCGTAGCGCTGCGCGAAATTGAAAAGGGCTTAATCACCAACCGTATTCTGGATGAACAGGAACGTCGTGACGTGTTGCAACAAGAAGCCACTGAAATGGCTGCTGTTGCCGCTATTATTGGTTCAGACAACTAAAAATCCTGCCCAAAGCTTGCCAGCGGTGCTTTAGCCGTTGGCAACCGTGTTTTTTCAACGTATATTCATAAGAGCGTAACTAAACCCTTAGCTGTCGCAGTTTTGGAGCGCCTGTGTATTTATTTGAAGGTTTAAAAAACCAAATTAGTGCTTACCTGCCGCCGGAGCAGGTGCAATTGGTACAACATGCTTACGTTGTGGCCAGAGACGCGCACGCGCCACAAATTCGCTCCAGCGGCGAACCCTATATTACCCACCCGGTCGCCGTGACCAGTATTTTAGCTGACATGAAGCTCGACCATGAGACCCTGATGGCCGCATTATTACATGATGTGATAGAAGACACTCACGTCAGTAAAGCTGATTTAGCCCGCTTATTCGGCGATACCGTGGCAGAGCTGGTGCAGGGTGTCAGTAAGCTTGATAAAGTCAAATTTAAAGATTATCAGGAGTTTGAAGCCACTAACCTGCAAAAAATGTTTATGGCAATGACCCAGGATATCCGGGTGATCTTAATTAAACTGGCCGACCGCACTCACAATATGCGGACCCTGGGCGCACTGCGGCCTGAAAAACGCCGTCGCATCGCCAAAGAAACCCTTGAGCTGTATGCACCTATCGCTAACCGACTGGGTATTCATAACATAAAAAATGAACTGGAAGACTGGGGTTTTCAGGCGCTTTACCCAATGCGTTACCGGGCCTTGTCAAGCGCGGTAACGCAGGCCAGAGGTAACAGACGCGAGCTGCTGGAAAAAGTACAAAATGAAATTCGCCAGCGCATCAGCCAGGTGGGTATTCAGTCTGAGGTCAGCGGTCGCGAAAAGCACCTGTACAGCATCTATCGCAAGATGAAAAACAAAGAACTGATGTTCAATGATGTGATGGATATTTATGCCTTCAGAGTTATTGTTGACAGCATAGACAGTTGTTACCGGGTACTTGGTGTGGTGCATAACCTGTATAAACCCATTGAAATCCGCTTTAAAGACTACATTGCTATTCCTAAACAAAACGGTTATCAGTCGCTGCATACCTCATTAATAGGCCCGCACGGCATTCCGGTAGAAATTCAGATGCGCACCCGCGAAATGGATGAAATGGCCGACAAAGGCATTGCCGCGCACTGGATGTACAAAGTCAATGGCGAGCAGCGCGAATCGACCGCGCAAATCCGCGCTCAGCGCTGGATGCAAAGCCTGCTGGAACTGCAGCAAAGTGCCGGCACCAGCCATGAATTTGTCGAAAACGTGAAATCCGAACTCTACCCGGATGAGCTCTATGTATTTACTCCTAAAGGAAAAATTGTCGAGTTACCGATAGGCGCCACGGCCGTAGACTTTGCCTATGCCGTGCATACTGATGTCGGTAACCGCTGTGTCGGCGCACGCGTTGACCGACGGCCCTATTCGCTGAGCAAGGTGCTGGAAACCGGCCAAACCGTGGAAATTGTTACCAGCCCCGGCGGCAAACCTAATGCCAACTGGCTAAACTATGTAGTGACCAGCCGGGCTATTTTAGGTATTCGTAATTACCTTAAAAAGCAGCAACAAAATGAAGCCGTGAGTTTAGGTAAGCGTTTGTTAACCTCAGCCCTGGGCGAAACCAAACTGGA
>NZ_DAINOE010000014.1:40271-52674 GCF_036735525.1 Arsukibacterium sp.
GCGCATTGAGCAGGTGCTGCACAATGTGCATCAGCAATCACTGGATGCGTTATACACTGAGATAGGTTTAGGCAATCAGTTACCTATTGCTATTGCCCGGCGCTTATTGGGTGAGTTTGAATCAGATGATCAGTCTAAACTTAACTCACCACTGGCCAAAAGCAACGCCTTTATCGTCGGCTCAGAGGGTATGCTGGTTACTTTCGCTAAATGTTGCCGGCCTATTCCGGGTGATGAAATCGTCGCTAATGCCAGCCCGGGTAAAGGCTTAAATGTGCATCGTAGCGATTGTGGAAATATTAAAGGCTGGGAAAAAGATCCTGCACGCTATTTCCCGGTACGCTGGGATAACACCGCTGACAAACAATTTTTATCAGATATCAGGGTGTTTATTATCAACCGTCAGGGCGTGCTGGCTAAATTGACCACCCTTATTGCTGCACAAGACTCTAACATTCAGGATCTGGTCACCGATGACAGAGATACCGGTGAATATGTAATTAAAATTACCCTGTCTGTACAGGACAGGGTGCATCTGGCCAATGTCATGCGCAAAATCCGCGTCATGCCCGATGTTCAAAAAGTCTACAGAAGGAAGTAACACAGATGTCAAAAGTGATTATCCGCACTGATGCGGCGCCAGCGGCCATCGGCACATACAGCCAGGCCGTTAAAATTGGTACTACCGTGTACTTGTCTGGTCAAATTCCGTTGGTACCTGCCAGCATGCAAATGGTCTCTGAAGACTTTAGCGAGCAAACACACCAGGTGTTTAAAAACCTGAGTGCCGTATGCGACGCCGCCGGCGGTGATTTAAACGATATGGTGAAATTGAATATCTTCCTGACTGATTTAAGCCAGTTTGCCACAGTAAACCAGATTATGAGCGAGTACTTCTCTCAGCCCTATCCGGCCAGAGCCGCGGTACAGGTCAGCGCCCTGCCACGCGGTGCGCAAATCGAAATTGATGGGGTGATGGAAGTACCCTCTACCTACTAGGAATCGCTATGTTGCGCCTGATGATTCTGCTGATGTTTTGCTGGTGTTACAGCAGCGCTGCGCTGGCAGAATCTATTAAGCCGCGCCCAAAACTGGTATGGTGCCTCGATCATTTTCCGCATTTTCATGAATATGAACAAAGCAACCAACCTACTGGTCCTTCCGTTGCCTTGATGCAAGAACTGGCTCAGCGGGTGGGCTTTGAGCTAAGCGTCACCCCACGCACCCCCATTGCACGTTGTCTGAAATTAATGGAAGAAGGCAGTGTCGATTTAATGAGTAACCTGCGTTACAGCGATGAACGCGCTAAAGCAATGCATCTTATTCCTTACAGCACCACAATAGCCGAAAGTCTGTTTATGCGTCAGGGCGATCCGCGGCAGATTAACGAACTGGTGCAATTAAACAGTTTAATTATTGCCACTATTCGCCATTATGTGTATAGCCCGCATCTGATGCAGCAACTTAGTGTTCAGTCGCGCAGCATTGCCGAGGTAGACAGCATTGAACTGGCATTAGAAATGTTACTGCGTGGCCGTATTGATGCAGTGGTGGCGCCGACACTCAGCACTGCTGATGTCATTAACAATAACAGCAGTTATCAACACCGTTTTATGCTGGCGCCGATTGATTTTAACAGCATTACCCCAACCTGGATCCATATTGGCTTATCTCGCGCCAGTAGTCATCAGCAGCTAGAAGCCAGTTTACGCCAACAGCTGCAACTGATGGTTAATGATGGCACTGTGCAACGCCTTTATCAGCACGCCCTCGACCGGCAGAGGCTGTTAAAATCTTTGGGAGCTTTGCCATGATCAGCAATTTGCTCAGCAGTTGGCTTATTTTCAGCAATCTGGCTCTTAGTGATGTTACTGTAAAACCCGAGTTGGAATGGTGTCTGGATGATGTCCCTAATCGCCATCACTACCCGGCAACAGGTCAACCTTACGGCCCCACCGTAAATTTTATGCAAGAGCTGGCAACACGCAGTGGCTTTACCCTGACATTCAGCCCCAACACCCCTTTTAGCCGTTGTTTGCGGATGATGCAACAAGGTAAAACCGATCTGATGACCGGTCTTAACCACAGTGACGAGCGTGCCGGCTTTATGTGGCTGATGCCTTATGATCAGGCCAGAGCCGAAAAACTGTTTTTGCATCGCGACACTGTCGATATTACCTCTATGTCGGAACTAAGCAGCAAACGCATTGGTTTAGTCCGCGGTTATATTTACAACACGCAGCTGCCCTCACTACTAAGTCAGCATGGCTTATCGACCGTCGAAACCGACACCCTGGAAAACGGCTTGCAACTGCTCCAACGCCAACGGATAGATGCATTAATTGCCCCGGCAAATACCACTGAGCAACTGATTGCGTCCGACGCCCAATTTCAGGGAAAGATTATCGAGGCTAGCCTGTACTTCCCATTCAGTGAAGTACGTTTTGTTAATATTGGCTTATCACGACACAGCAAGCATGCTCATCTGGCCGGGCAGATAAATCAGCAATTAGCCTTAATGGCCGAGCAAGGTTTATTACAGCGTTATTACCCACTGGCCTTAAAACAGGATTAAGCATGCCAGGCCACTGCCAATGAGCGCCAGCCAGTTAGCCAATATCAGCATCCACAGTATTAAGGGTGTGGGGGCTAAGGTTGCCGAAAAGCTACAAAAACTGGGTGTGTTCAGTATGCAGGATATCTTGTTTCATCTGCCATTACGCTATGAAGACCGCACCCGGATTTATGCCATTGCCGATCTGATGCCGCTGATGCACGCTACTGTGTTGGGTGAGGTAGTCAGCAGTGACATTTTACTCGGCAAAAGACGCAGCTGGCAGGTAAAAATTAAAGATGGTAGTGGCTGGTTAACGCTGCGTTTTTTTCACTTTAATGCCGCTCAAAAAAATGCCATTAGTCCGGGTATGCTGCTGCGCTGCTTTGGCGAGGCGAAACGTGGGCCGCGCGGCATGGAAATGCTCCACCCGGAGTACCGGCTGCAGCATGACGAGCAAATGAGTGAAGTCAGCGAGACCCTGACCCCTATTTACCCTACCACCGAAGGTCTGCGCCAGGCCACCTGGCGTAACCTAACCGATGCCGCACTTAATACCTTAACGCTTAGCCAGCCCGACGAATACCTACCGGCACAGCTGCTGCGCCAGCCCTGGTCGTTAACTGAGGCCTTAGTATATATTCATCGCCCACCACCGGACGCCAGCCTGCAGTTACTGGAGCAAGGCACCCATCCGGCGCAACAGCGGCTAATTATTGAAGAATTAGTGGCGCAACAACTGAGCATGGCCAAACTGCGCAGCCAAAGCCAGGGGCAGCAAGCCAAAGTGCTGCAGCCTGATAACGCCTTACAGCAGCGTTTTTTAAGCGCGCTGCCGTTCCGCCCCACTGCCGCACAGCAGCGGGTCACGGCAGAAATAGCTCAGGATCTGAGCAAGCCACTGCCAATGTTACGCCTGGTGCAAGGTGATGTCGGCTCAGGTAAAACCCTGGTCGCCGCTCTTGCGGCCCTTACCGCTATTGGCAATGGCTATCAGGTGGCATTAATGGCGCCCACCGAATTGCTGGCCGAGCAACATGCGCTGAATTTTCAGCGTTGGTTTGCGCCACTGGGGGTTAATGTGGCCTGGCTGGGCGGTAAAACCAAGGGCAAAGCCCGGCAACTGTCGCTGGATAGTATTGCCGATGGCAGTGCCCAGATGATTGTGGGCACTCATGCGCTGTTTCAGCAGCAGGTGGCATTTCATACCTTAACCCTTATCATCATTGACGAGCAACACCGCTTTGGTGTGCATCAGCGGCTGGCGCTGCGGGAGAAAGGCGGCATTGCCGGTTATTATCCGCATCAGCTGGTAATGACCGCCACGCCCATACCACGCACCCTGGCGATGACCGCCTATGCTGATTTAGACACCTCCATTATTGACGAGCTGCCGCCGGGGCGCACCCCGGTTACCACAGTGGCGATCCCGGATAGCCGGCGTGATGACATTATTGAGCGGGTGCGCACTGTAGTAAAAACCGAACAACGCCAGGCGTATTGGGTATGCACCCTGATTGAAGAATCTGAAAGTCTGCAATGTCAGGCGGCAGAAGATACCCTGCTAAGCTTGCAACAAGCCTTGCCGGATTTGCGTATTGGTCTGGTGCATGGCCGCTTAAAAACCGCGGAAAAACAAGCGGTGATGTTACAATTTAGCAAGGGAGACCTGGATTTACTGGTCGCCACTACCGTAATTGAAGTTGGCGTAGATGTGCCCAACGCCAGCTTAATGATTATTGAAAACCCGGAGCGGCTGGGTCTAGCGCAACTGCATCAGCTTCGGGGCCGGGTTGGCCGTGGCAGCACCGCGTCTCACTGCGTGCTACTGTATCATGCGCCACTGTCAAAAACCGCTCAGGCCAGACTTAGCGTGCTACGCGATACCAATGATGGCTTTGTTATTGCCCAGCGCGACCTGGAGATCCGCGGTCCAGGCGAAGTGCTCGGTACCCGCCAGACCGGCATGTTGCAGTTTAAAATTGCTGATTTGCAGCGCGATGCGGCCTTAGTGCCACAAGCACAGCAGATTGCCAGTGTGCTTTGGCAGCAAGCGCCCGCTGCCTGTGAGCAGCTGATTAAACGCTGGCTGGCAAATAAAGAGATTTATGGCAATGCCTGAGTTGAGTGTTGAGTTTTGAGTGTTGAGTGTTGAGTGTTGAGTGTTTAAACCTTTTTATGAATCGCCGGAGCTGTTATGCAACATCTAAGCCCTTTGCAAATTCGTCAACAGTGCCGTAGCGGCAGCTTTAGCGGCAATACTTCCGGTTTAGCGCCGGGTTTTGTGCAAGCGAATATGGCTATTCTACCCAAAGCCTATGCCGCCGATTTTTTGCAGTTTTGCCACTTTAACCCCAAACCCTGCCCGCTGTTAGGTATGGCCACCGCGCCGGGCGCTTTTGATATGCCGGCACTGGCTGCAGAGCTGGATATTCGCACTGACTTACCAAAATACCGCATTTTTCAACAGGGCCAGTTAAGCGCAGAAGTGAGCGATGTGCGCTCATACTGGCGTGATGATCTGGTGACCTTTTTAATTGGCTGCTCGTTTTCCTTTGAAGAGGCTTTGCTGGCCGATGGCCTGGAAATTCGTAATATTACCGAGCAGGTCAATGTGCCGATGTACCGCACTAATCTTAGCTGTACTCCGGCTGGGGTGTTTCATGGTGGTATGGTAGTGAGCATGCGGCCGATGACACCAGCCAATGCTATACGCGCCATCCAAATTTGCTCACGTTTTCCGCAGGTTCATGGCGCGCCAGTGCATTTTGGCAACCCGGAGGCCATTGGTATCAGCGATATCAGCCGCCCTGATTTTGGTGACGCCGTTAGCATCAAACCCGGCGAAGTCCCGGTATTCTGGGCCTGTGGCGTGACGCCGCAAGTGGCTATAGCCAATGCCAAACTGGATTTTTGCATCACCCACAGCCCCGGACATATGCTGCTGACCGATTTAAAAAACAGCCAATTATCAGTATTTTAAGGTTTATCCATTAGCGCTTCAGCAGCTTGATGGCTCAGATAACGCTGTAATAGCTGTTGATAATCTGCACTTTGTACAAACTGCTGCAACGCCTGTTGCAGCTGAGCAACCAGTTCAGTGCGCATCTGAGGATGCAACGCCAAATAATTATCGCCCACTCCGCGTAGTTTAAACACTATTTCAGCCACATCCGGCGGCGCATCATATTCAGCCAGCCAACGCGATATAGCCAGCGGTGAAGCCGGGATTAAATCAACCCGGCCCTGCAAAAACAAAGGTATAGATTCCGCCCTGGTGCTGTAATCCAGCAAGTTTTCCCGATATTTAAAGCCCTGACGCAAAAAATACTGCTCATACACATCACCTCGAACCACCGCTATGCTAAAGGCTTTGGCTTGCTCTAAGTCTACCGGTGCTACCTCTGGCCGGCTGCGTAAGCGAAATAAATAGCCCCAGTCAGATGCCAGTGGCCCCACCCACTGAAACAAGGCTTCCCGCTGTGGGCTTCTGGCCGTCGAAAACACGCCGCTATTCACATCCCGCTGCGCCAGTTCAAACGCACGTGCCCAGGGCAGTAACTGAAACTGACATTCCAGCGCTAATTGCTGGCACAACTGCTGTACCAGTTCAACATTTATGCCTTTTAGTTCACCCTGCTCAAGATAGCTGTAGGGTGGCAAATGTTCGGTGTAAAATGTTAAGGGAGGGGTTTTCGCTGGCAGACTATGGCTAAACACCAGACACATCAACATTACGGCTGTTATGTGTTGTACTACGAATCGCATAATATCTCCATCTGACCACAGCATGAATCTTTCAACTGCCATCTTTACATAGTGCACCGGCTGACGCACAATATTTAGCATAGCCTAGTTCGACCTGGACTTACGCATTTTCTTCAGCTTCTGCAGGAGTCAGCATGTTATTACTCAATTGCGATCTGGGTGAAAGCTTTGGCAGCTGGCAGATGGGCCTCGACAGCCAGGCCATGCCCTATATTGATCAGGCCAATATTGCCTGCGGCTTTCATGCCGGCGACCCCGATGTCATGCAGCGCACCCTGGCTTTAGCCAAACAACACAATGTGGCTATTGGTGCTCACCCCGCTTACCCCGACTTACAAGGCTTTGGCCGGCGCAGCCTGCACTGCTCTGAAACCGAAATCATTAACTTTTTGCATTATCAAATTGCTGCGCTCTCTGGCATGGCGCAGTGTCAGGGACTCAGCGTCAGCTATGTAAAACCCCATGGCGCCCTCTATAACGATATGATGAGTAAACCGGCAGTATGGCAGGCCGTCGTGAAAGCAATGGCCAGTTACCACACACCGCTGCCTTTAATGATTTTAGCCAGCAAAGATGCCGGCCTGTACTGGCAATACGCCACTGAGCATGGCGTAAAGCTCATGTTTGAAGCCTTTGCTGACAGGCGCTATACCGCACAAGGCAAGCTGACGCCTCGCAGCCAGCCGGGCGCAGTATTGCATGGCGCTGAGGTGCTGGCGCAGGTTAAACAGCTACTGCAGCGCGGCTCCGTCATTACCGATAGTGGCACTGAGCTGCCGCTTGAGGCTGATACCCTGTGTGTGCATGGTGATAACCCTGAGGCCATTGCCCAATTGCAGGCCATACGGCAGTTGCTGCAGCCATGACATTACAGCCCACCCCACAGTTGCAACTGGCGGGCGAAAACGCCTTTATTCTGTACTTTGCACAGCACATTAGCCCCGACGTGGCGGCCGCGGTGCAATTAGCCGAGCGCCAACTCAAAAGCGCGCTGGCGGATCAACTGATTGAACTACTACCCAGTTATGCCTCTTTACTCATCGTATTTAACCCACTTAAGCACAGCCACCTGAGCCTGCGACCTGCTATCTTGGCGGCATTAACCCAGCCTTTGCCAGCCAGTGCCCAGCAAAGCCGCCTTGTCGAGCTGCCGGTGTGGTACAGCAGTGAAAGCGGGCCAGATTTAGAGCTGGTGGCCAAAACGAAACAGCTCAGCACAGATGACATCATCCGTTTACACAGCCAGCCGCTTTATCAGGTGTATGCCATAGGTTTTGCGCCGGGGTTTGCTTATCTTGGCCAGCTACCCGAGCAACTGGCGATGCCGCGCCTCTCAAGCCCCAGACCCAAAGTACCGGCCGGCGCTGTGGCCATTGCCGATCGGCAAACGGCGGTGTATCCGGCGGCATCACCCGGTGGCTGGCATTTATTGGGGCTCTGTCCGGTAACCATGTTTAACCCTGCTTTTTCCAGCGGCAGTGCTGCCGCTATGCCGGTGGCCGTAGGTGACGAGGTGCGTTTTGTGCCCATTAGCAAAGCTGAATACCAGCAGTTAAAAGGTGCCTCATGAGCGGCTTAACAGTAGTCAATCCGGGCATACTCTGCCTGTTACAGGATGCCGGTCGCTTTGGCCAGGGCGCTTTGGGGCTGACGAACGGCGGGCCTTTGGATGGCAACAGTTTTCGCTGGGCCAATGCGCTGTTAGGTAATAGCATTGGCAGTACAGCACTGGAACTCAGTGTCGGCGGGCTGCAATTACATGCAGAACAAGACGGTTTTTGCTGCGTTACCGGCGCGCCGCTACCCTTTAGTATTAATGGCAAGACTGTTAGTCAGTGGCAAGTGCAGCGCTTTAGAGCAGGCGATACGCTGGAGCTGGGCATGATGACGCAGGGTCTGCGCAGTTTTATTGCAGTGGCTGGTGGTTTTGCTGTGCCCACGCAATTTGGCAGCAGCGCCACCGTAATGCGCGAGGGCATTGGCGGTTTGGCCAGCCGCCCCGGCAGCAAACTGGCCGCTGGCGATATGCTGCAGATTGCTATTGCAACGGCAAGCTCAACCGATAGACCTATGATCTTAGATGCTGTACCACAAGCCTGGCGACCTACTTTTACTCAGGCTATTGAGTTAAGGCTAATAGAATCTTATCAGGCAGCCCAGTTTAGCGCTGTCGAGCGGGTGCGCTTTTACCTTGCCCGTTACACCATCAGTAACAGCGCCGATAGAATGGGCTATAAACTGAGCGGCCCGGCCATTCATTGTCAAGCCAAGCCGTTGTTATCGGAAGGTATTTGCTATGGTGCAGTGCAAATTCCCCCCGATGGCCAACCCATAGTATTACTGAATGACCGGCAAACCCTCGGCGGCTACCCGAAAATGGGCGCGATTTTGTCACTGGATGGCTGGCAACTGGCGCAAGCCACACCCGGCAGTGCAGTGAGCTTTAGCCCGATAACGGCAGAAGATGCGCATAATGCGCTGCAACTGGATGCCGCCCGCTTTGCCCGGCAGCTATTGCAGTTACAACAGCAGCCACTACCACAAAAAAGTGCGAGCACCCTATGAGCCCGGATTTACTGAGCATCAGCCAACAGATCGAAGATATATTAGTACAGCAAAATTTGCGTGGCATGCAGCTTTTACAGCAGCATTTACGCCCCGGCTATATTTTGCGTAGTGCCAGGCTGCTGAACCAATGCAGTGGTACCGTACTGATTGGCACCGGCTTTCCGGTACTTCATACCTTTGAAACGGATGGCCCGGTCGGCGCCATTGGCTTATATCAGGTGCTAGAGCAACTGGGCGCCAAGCCGGTATTAATCAGTGGCGATCCGCTCTGCTCAGTAATGAGTAGCCGATACCACTGCTATAAAATTAAAGTGAATCACTACGCTGATTTAGCCGCACTGGCCGAGCAGGCTTTGGCTGAGCTTAAGCCACAGTTGATTATATCTATTGAGCGGCCAGGCTTTAACCATGCCGGGCGCTATTACAATATGCGTGGTGAGGATATCTCTGAACGCTGCGCCAGTTTTGATTACTTTTTAACCCAGGCGCGCTGCCCGACCATTGGCATAGGCGATGGTGGCAATGAAATTGGCATGGGCAATCTGGCCAGCGTGTTGGGCCAGTTAAATATTACGCCGGCGGTGACGCAATGCGATGAATTAATCGTCGCCGACGTGTCTAACTGGGCCGCCTGGGGTATTATTGCCATGTTATCGGTCATGCGCGGCGAAAATTTGCTTAGCCAGGCCAATCCGCTGGCTATTTTGCAGTTTTTATCTGAGCACGGCAGCGTTGATGGCGTCACCCGCGAAAATACCCTGACCGAAGATGGCCTGCCTTATAGCGTCGGCGAGCAACTGATTGCGCAGCTGCTGGAAGTGGTGAGAAGCAGTGTTGAGTGTTGAGTGTTGAGTGTTGAGTATTACCACCTAAAGAGAATCGGTTTGTCCTAAGCCAACCGTTGCAGCACAGGATGTGCGAATCGAGCCCCCATGGATGGGTTTACGGCGTGTTGGTGTGGACAAATCGGTTCGGTTGCAGAATCAACAGAATGTTTGACCTAGGCCAACCCTTTATAAAGAGAGTAGCATGAGTATAGTGTATTTAAATGGTGAATTTATCCCGGCAGAGCAGGCCAGAATATCGCCGATGGATCGCGGTTTTTTATTTGGTGACGGCATCTACGAGGTTATACCCTCCTATAACGGCCGCTTTGTTGGCTTTGCCGAGCATATAGCCCGCATGCAGCAGGGCCTGGCCGAGCTGTCTATCGACCCACAACTTAATCTGGCCGACTGGCAAACGCTGGCTACGCGCTTATTGCAAGATAACAACAACACTATTGGCAGCAATCAGGCGGTGTATATTCAGGTCAGCCGTGGTGCCGACACTAAGCGTAACCATGCCTTTCCGCTACATATCAAGCCCACTGTCTTTGCCTATAGCTTTGCTATCGCCGCCGAGCCGGTGGCCGATAAAGCCAAGGCCAGTTGTTATAGCGTTATTACCGGTCAGGATTTACGTTGGCAGCGCTGTCATATTAAATCTACCTCGCTTTTAGGCAATGTGCTGCACTATCAGCAAGGCTACGCCGCCGGTGCTCAGGAAATTCTGCTGTTTGATGCCCAGGGCAACCTGACCGAGGGCGCTGCCGTTAACGTCTTTGTGGTAAAAAATGGCGTTATTGCCACCCCGCCACTAAGCCATAAACTGCTACCCGGCATTACCCGGCTGTTATTGCTGAATATTTTACGTAAGCACAGCACTATGCAGGTAGAAGAACGCGATATATCTGAGCAGGAAGTGCTCAACGCTGATGAAATCTGGATAACCAGCTCCAGCAAAGAAATCGCGCCGGTATTGCAGGTAAATGGCCAGCCGGTGGGCGATGGCACTGTAGGCGATGTCTGGTTAGCGGCGCAGCAACTGTTTAGCGCGCATAAGTATGATTAGCGTCAAAGCTGTGCTTAAATATCTGGCTTTGCTACACTTTGTTGGTAACCAATGCGCTCATTGGGCACACATTATTACAGGCAACTTTATTATGCGTCTAAGTCAGCAGCAGGCAGATACCATTAAAACAATTACCAGAGACGTTTTTGGTCCGGCTGCTCGCGTCAAGTTATTTGGCTCCCGAGCAGACGACAACCGTCTGGGTGGCGATATTGACCTGCTGGTAGAACTTCCACATCCAATAACTGCTGCTGTAGTCGCCAGCGCGACGCTTGAGGCAAGGTTAATGCAGGTCCTTGGCTTGCAAAAAATAGATATCATCGTTAGCGCGCCAAATCTGTCGGCTACCCCAATTCATGCTATTGCTGCCCAGGGCGTCACGCTATGACAAACGACAACACCCTACGTTTGCAGTTTCTGGTAAGAGTGATTGGTAAAGAAAGTAAGTACCTACAGCAAACTGCCAGCAGGCTTTTCAGTCAACCCCTTGATGCCCCGCTGCTTGCTACATTAGAGAGTAATATCGGCTTGTCTGAACAGCTGGATGCCTTTGCCAGCCGCTTTGGCCGGCTGCAAGATAATATTGGCGATAAACTACTGCCTGCAACTCTGGCAGCATTAGGCGAGAAAACCGGGCCGGTACTGGATAATCTGAATAAAGCTGAGAAATATGGCTGGCTAAGTTCTGCAGAAAGTTGGTTGGTGGCAAGGCAGCTTAGAAATAAAATGGTACACGAATATATTGAAGACCCGGCCATTCTGGCTGAAGCCATTAACGCTGCTCGGCAGTTTATTCCGTTATTGCAAGATTTTGCCACTGCACTGACCACAGCGCTTACCGACCGTAATCTTATTTAAACCACCAAATCTCTCCCAAAATCTCCCCCCACCCCCTCTTTACTAAAGAGGGGGTGAAAACTAGCCCGTCCCACTTTAGTAAAGGGGGAGCACAGGGGGATTTGACAATATCTCAATTGAGATACAAACTTAGTAAGTAGTTTAATTAGACAAAAACAGGTGCATTCAGTGGCAACATCAATGTTACACGTTAGGGTAGATAACGCATTAAAAGCGGATGCCGCTGCTAAACTGGCAGACGTTGGGTTAACTGTGTCCGATGCAGTTCGTATTTTATTGACGCGAATCTCAAAAGAAGGTGGCTTACCTGCTGGTTTAGTCGCTGATGCTGACGCTTATGATGCGTGGTTTAAGGCAAAAGTACATGAAGCCCTGCAAGATCCCGCAGAATCATTGCCCCATTCAGATGTAATGAGTGACATTCAGGCATTAATAGATCGCAAACGAAATGCGGAAGCATAACTGGAAAATTGTAATTTTAAGAGTATTGCACGCAGCTCAACAGTGGCCTTAAACCACTACAAGTCCCACTTTATTAAAGGGGGGCCAGTGGGGGTTAGAAAAGGGGGATTTGCTTAGCTTTTTAGCTAACACCCATGCGACCAACAGCCCTCTAAAACCGACCAATCACCGGCACTTTTTTTGAGTAAGCCAAATGCCCTAGCTAAATCAGCCCGAAAAAACGCTCAAAAATAGTACTAAAGGACTAGTTTTAGGCGGATTTCAAGCCAAGCAGCCAAGTTTTTAAATCAATAAAATACA
>NZ_DAINOE010000015.1:0-51863 GCF_036735525.1 Arsukibacterium sp.
GGAAAAACCCTAATCGGGTGCGAGCGCTCTATGGCGCTTTTAGTCAGCGAAACCCTAAGCAGTTTCACCGGGCAGATGGTAAGGGCTATCAATGCCTGGCACAGGTAATTTTAACCTTGGATCCGATTAACCCGCAGTTAGCATCCCGATTAATCACGCCGTTGTTGTCTTTTAAAAGGTTTAGCCCACAACGGGCTAAACTGATGCAACAGCAGCTGAGTATGCTTGCTGCGCAGCAAGGAGTATCAGATGATTTATTTGAAAAGTTGCAAAAAGCCTTAGCATGAGCCAGCTATATTTTTTTCGTGCTTTTGTCAGTGTAGAAGATTGTGAACGCTATTATCAGGGGCAAGTGATACAGGTCATTGTTACGACTGAACAAGGACTGCGTATTCAACTGCCCTTTAAGTATTTTCGGCCTTTTATCAGTAAAGTGGGGATCCGCGGTTATTTTCGGTTAAGCCTGGACTCTAATGGCCGCTTACAGCGCTTAGAGAAAATTAGTTAGAGTATTTACTTTAAACAGAAGATTAAAACATTTACTTGCATATCTATCTGGTTTGACCTTTAATTTCATTAGCTTACAACAGGTCAGATGATTAAGGCTTATGCTGGTTAAACTTTTATTCTGCTTCAGATGAGTATCAAGACAATGTTTTTACAAAAAATGAATACAAATCAACAGATTTACGCAGCAGCAAGCCTTGCTTACACCTTAAAATGATGTAATTATTTTAGTGATGCAAGCTGAGCTCCGAGCAGTTGGCTTAGCCTTATAATTAAAAAGACACATAAAATACCTGCAGGGACAGGGGGGGAGATAACAAGATGAATAAAAGGTCTGATACCTTTAGAAAAAGTCCGTTAGCTTTAGGAGTTGCCTCAGCATTGCTGGCTTTATCAATAGCCCCAGTGCAGGCAGCAACGTTTAATCTTGGTGATGTCGAAATTATCTTCGATTCCACCTTTTCTTATGGCGCCAGCTGGCGTACCGAAGAGCGCAACTGGGATACTATCGCCAAAGTAAACCATCCTCGTTTTGATTGGAATGGTTACAACGCTGCCACTAACGTAATTTACCCGCCATCAGATATCTGGGCTCAGCCTGGCGGTTATTCCAGTAACGGTGATGCCGGTAACCTTAACTTTGATCGTGGCGACATGTTCTCCAGCCTGTTTAAAGGCCTGCACGAGTTATCAATTAAAAAAGATAATATCGGCTTTTTTGGCCGCTTTATGTATTTTTATGATTTCACCATGAATGACGGTAAATTTGCTTATAGCAATCCGCTAAGTGGTGAGAAAGTTGATCCTTGTGCTGATCGCGGCTCGCGCGAGCTGGCCTGTAAAGATTTCAGGGTGCTGGATGCTTACCTCTATGGTAATTTTGCTTTCAATGATGGTATGAATCCGGTCGCTATCCGGGTAGGTAATCAGGTACTAAGTTGGGGTGAAAGCACCTTTATTCCACATGGTATTAATATCACTCCGGTGGACGTCGGTATTTTACGCGCTCCAGGCTCAGACTTAAAAGAAGCCTTTATTCCGACAGGGATGGTGACATTAGCTGTTGGTTTAACAGACAACCTGTCAACTGAGCTGTTTTATCAGTATTCCTGGCAAGAAAGTTATTTACCTCCTCCTGGGACTTATTTTTCGACGAATGACTTTGCCGGACGTGGCGGCTATGCCCAAAATATTCAGCTAGGTTTTTCTGGCAACCCGGATATTGATTTGGCCTTTTTATTACAAAACTTAAATGGCATTGGTCAAGCTGTAGCAGCAGGTCAGTTACCGGCAGCTACTGCCGCGCAATTGTATCTGGCATACCCAACCAAAGTTGCTTTGCGCCCCTTTGGTGATGCAGGTGAAATTAAACCGCGTGATGGTGGTCAGTACGGTATCAAATTGGAGTATTTTGCACCAAATCTGAATGATACAGAATTTGCATTGTATTATATGAACTACCATAGTCGGGTACCGGTGATTTCTGGTATAGCATCTGATTTCCGTTCAGCAGCAGTGCAGCAGGATATTGGCTATCTGGTGCAAAACGCTGGCAACTTAACTAAAGAAAACGTGCAAAACTTACGGGCGTTCTCTAAAGGGCAGCTGGAATACCCTGAAGACATCAAACTTTATGGCTTTAGTTTCAACACGACTATTGGTACCACTTCAGTAGCGGGTGAGATTGCTTATCGTCAGGACGAGCCGCTGCAAATTGATGACGTGGAAATTCTGTATGCAGGTATGCCTGAGCAGCTGGCTATTGCCGGTATTCGTCCAGACTTAGCCGGTATTTCGCAAATTGGCCGTGAAATTGGCGTAAAAGTACAACCGGGCCAACCCGCTCAAGGTTTTATTTTACGTGACACCATCCAAGGTCAGGTAACTTTTACCCACTTGTTTGGTCCAACAGCCTGGTTAGCAGCAGATAACTTTTCTATGCTAGCTGAAGTTGGCGGTGTGCGTATTAACAATATGCCGGCTGAAGATGTGCTGCGTTTAAACGGCCCGGGAACAGACCGTAGTGGTGCGCCTCTGGTGGGTGTAAATGGTCCTTCACCAGGTTTACACACCGGATTATCTAATGGCGCTGAGCCTAACCCATTTCCAACAGCATCCGCCTGGGGTTATCGGATTCTTGCAAAGGCCGATTATAATAACGTCTTTGCTGGTGTAAACTTGTCACAACGTATTGTATTTGCACATGATGTTAACGGTATTACACCGGATCCGCTATTTATGTTCGTTAAAGATCGTAAATCAGCGTCTTATTCGGTAAGTTTTGATTACCTTAACAAGTGGTCAGGCGAATTAAGTTATAACTGGTTTTGGGGCGGGGTGGGTACAACAAATAATATAGCCGACCGCGATTTTGTTTCTTTTAACATTAAATACTCTATTTAAGGGACGAGAGCTTACTATGAAAAAACTCACCCTGTTATCTACTGCAATTGCTTTGATTATCAGTACCAGTGTGTTAGCAAAAATCACACCGGAGCAAGCAGCTCGATTAGGTCAGGATTTAACTCCGGTTGGTGCAGAGCGTGCAGCTAATGCCGACGGTTCAATACCTGAGTGGACCGGCGGTATTACTGCTGCGCCTGCAGGTTATAAGCCTGGGGATCACCATCCCAACCCTTTTGCTGATGATCAAATTTTATTTACAATTGATAAAGGCAATGTTGATCAGTATCGCAATTTTTTAAGCCCTGGCCAGATACAGTTGTTTGATATATATCCTGAAACTTTCAAGATGAATGTCTATCCAACACGTCGCTCAGCGTCTTATCCACAATATTTTTATGACGCAATCAAAGAAATTGCGACTAAAACTGAGCTGGTACAAGGTGGTAATGGCTTAATCAATGCTGCTATTGGTATTCCCTTTCCAATTCCTGCCAATGGTTTAGAAGCGATATGGAACCACATCGTCCGTTACCGTGGTGTTGCGGCTAGCCGTAATGGTGGTCAGGCAGCACCTACTGCAAACGGCGCTTTTACTGTAATCGGCTTCGATGAGCAGATTATGTTTAAGTATTCTCATCCGGATGCGACACCTGAAGCTTTACAAGCTGAAAACATTCTATTCCGTTTTAAACAAGCAGTAACGTCTCCAGCGCGTCTTGCGGGTACGGCACTACTGGTTCATGAGACGATGGATCAGGTTGCTACTCCTCGTCAGGCATGGACTTATAACACAGGTCAACGCCGTGTGCGTCGTGCGCCTAATGTTGCTTATGATGCGCCAGGAACTGCTTCAGATGGTTTAAGAACCACTGATGACTTTGATATGTTCAATGGTTCTCCGGATCGTTACAATTGGCAATTAAAAGGTAAGCAAGAAATGTTTATTGCTTACAATGATTACAAATTGCACAGCAAAGACGTGAAATATGCCGACTTATTAATGGCAGGTCATATCAACCCTGACTATGTACGCTGGGAGAAGCACCGCGTTTGGGTAGTTGAAGCGACGTTAAAAGACGGTATGCGTCATGTGTATGGTAAGCGGGTGTTTTTTATCGATGAAGACAGCTGGCAAATCCATGTTGCCGATCTGTACGATAACCGCGGCGATATGTACCGGGTGGCCTTTGCACATGGCCTGAACTATTATGAAGTACCTACCCACTGGAGTACTCTGGAAGTATATCATGATCTGAATTCACGCCGTTATATTGCCATTGGCTTGGATAATGAAGACAGAATGTATGATTTCTCAGTGGTATTATCGGATAACGATTTTACACCTGCCGCCTTACGGCGCGAAGGTACCCGCTAAGGGGCTGAGCTTTAAAGGGCTGGCTTTGGCCAGCCTTTTTACTTTTAGGTGCAGACACTAATACCTTAGCCGGTCTGATGTTTGCCGCTGTATCCTGATAACCTAACCTAGAGTAGTAAGACGATTTATGCGTAAAAGTCACTTAACCCTAAGCAGTGTATGTTTGCTGCTGCCAATGATACTGCTGGCTGATACCGAACAGCCAACCGTTTCAGAACACCCGCAAGCTAAAGCGGCTTATATGGTGCCATTAGCGCAACATTCGCTGTTAACCGACGTATTCAAAGTGTCTGATAATTTTTTTGCAGTAGTCGGAGAACGGGGCCATATATTGACCAGTCAGGATGCGGTTAACTGGCAACAGGCGACAGTGCCTTCCCAATCTAATTTAACTGCGCTGTATTTTATTGATCGTGAGCGAGGTTGGGCGGTGGGCCATGACGCCAGTATTCTCGCAACAACAGATGCCGGTGTCAGTTGGCATTTACAGCAATTTAAACCTGAAACAGATAAACCCTTATTAGATATCTATTTCAGGAATGCACAGCAAGGAATAGCCATAGGTGCCTATGGTATGTTCTATCAGACTGAAGATGGTGGTCAGCACTGGCATAAAGTGTTTCATCTGGATTTAGTGTCAGAAGATGATAAAGAATTTCTGGAAGAGTTAGCCGAAACGGATCCAGAGAGTTATCAATTAGAAACCGAATCCGTGTTGCCTCATTTCAATCGACTGTTGGCTGACGGTAAAACCCTTTATATCGTCGGCGAATCAGGCTTTATAGCTAAAAGTAATGATTTTGGCGAGTCCTGGCAGCTGTTAGAGGCGTTTTATAACGGCTCTTTATTTGATATTCATCGTACTCCAGAAATGAGTTTACTGGCGGTAGGCTTGCGCGGCCATGCATTCAGAAGCACTGATAATGGTTTGAGCTGGTCGGAAATTTCGTTACCAGTCAATGCCACTCTGAACAGCGTATTTAGTGATCAGCAAGGCCGCATTTATATCACAGGAAATGCCGGAACCTTACTGATCAGCAGCGATGATGGCCAAAGCTTTCAGGATGGATCTCTATCTGATGGCCTGGCCATTCTTAATGGTACCGTACTGGCCAATCAGTTATTACTGGTGACAGAGGCTGGTGTCTCAATACAACCTATAAGTAAGTCTAAATAATATGAGCGTAAACTGGCTGGTTAATAAATTTGAATATGCGCTGTTCCGGCATCGTATGACGGTATTGGTACTCTTTGTACTGACCACTTTATTTTTGTTGTTCAAAGCAACTGACATCAAACTTGATGCGGCTTTTAGTAAAAATATCCCGCTAAAACATGAGTATATGCAAACATATTTAAAGCATGCCGATGATTTTGGTGGTGCTAATAATATTTTAATTGCTATGTGTGATGCGACTGGTGATATTTTTAACCCGACGTTTTTTGAGTCATTTCGTCAGGCGCATGATGATGTGCTTTATACCTCAGGCATAAATCGGGTCTTGGTTGCTTCTTTGTTTAGCCCCAGCACTCGTTTTATTGAAGTCGTTGAGGATGGGTTTGCTGGTGGGCCGGTTATTCCAGCTGACTTTGTTGCCGATCGTCAGGGCCTGTCCCGGGTAAAAGAGAATATAGAAAAAGCGGGTATTGTTGGCCGGATGGTTGCTGACGATTACAGCTGTGCCATGATTACCGCTCAGTTACTGGATATAGACCCGGAAACTGGTCAGCCCATAGACACCATTGCCTTTGCCGCGACTCTGGAACGTGATATCCGCGACAAACATCAGTCTGAGCAAATCTCATTACACATTATTGGTTTTGCTAAGATGGTGGGTGATGTAGCTGACGGGGCGAAAGGGGTTATTACCTTCTTTGCCATTGCTATCGCCATTACCTCGGTTATGGTGTTCTTGTTTTCTAAATCACTGATGTTAACAGTATTGCCTATTGCTTGTTCGCTAATAGCGGTTATCTGGCAAATGGGCCTGCTGACGGTGCTCGGTTTTGGCATAGATCCGATGTCGATATTAGTGCCGTTTCTGGTGTTTGCTATAGGCGTCAGTCATGGTGTGCAGATGATTAATTCCACCGGCAAGCGCGTGGCCGCCGGAATGGATGCTAAATCTGCTGCTCAGTCCAGTTTCCGCAAATTGATGGTGCCGGGTGGTGTGGCCTTACTTTCTGATACGGTAGGCTTTTTAACACTGTTAATCATTGAAATTGGCGTGATCCGCGAATTAGCCATTACTGCAAGCTTAGGTGTAGCAGTGATTATTCTAACTAATCTGATTTTACTGCCGGTATTGATGTCCTATGTGAAATTCAGTGACGCTTACAAACAACGTGCGGCGGCGCCTTCAGTTAAAACTGACAAAATTTGGTACGCTTTATCAGCTTTTGCCACTAAACCTTATGCTACCGTGATATTACTGGCCACAGCGATATTGTTTGCGCTGGGGTATTGGCAAAGCCAGCAGTTAAAAATCGGCGATTTACATGCGGGTGCTCCGGCGCTGCATGAGGATTCACGCTACAACCAGGATACTTTTTTAATCACTGACCGTTTTGCCATCTCGGTGGATTTTATTAATATCATGGTGGAATCTGTACCCAGTGCCTGTACTGAGCATGACATTATGAACCGTATTGATCAGTTCCAGTGGCTAATGCTCAATGTCCCAGGTGTGCAATCAACTGTATCTTTAGCGTCAGTCTCTAAAAACATCAATGCTGCTTATAATGAAGGCAATCCGAAATGGCGGGTACTACCACGTAATACGCAAAGCCTGGTGCAGGCGTCTTCCAGGGTGGAAACCAGCACTGGCCTGCTGAATGCCGATTGTTCAGTGATGCCGGTGATGCTGTTCTTAGAAGATCACAAGGCTGAGACTATTGAGCGGGTAGTATCAGCAGCGAAGCAATATGGTGCAGAGCTGGGTGATGATTTAACCCGCTTTAAACTGGCTACAGGTCCGGCAGGAGTAATGGCTGCCACCAACGAAGCGGTTGCGGCGGCACAACAACCCATGATGTGGTATGTCTATGGTGCGGTGATTATCCTCTGCTTATTGAGCTTCCGCTCGCTGCGGGCGACGGTGTCGGTTGTAGTGCCTTTATACGTAGTGTCGGTTCTTGCCACTGCCTTGATGACTAAACTGCAAATTGGTCTGACAGTGTCGACCTTACCCGTCATTGCGTTGGGGGTAGGTATAGGTGTCGACTATGGCATTTATATTCTTTCAAGCATGAGTCAACAGTTACGCGATGGTATGCCGCTGCGTCAGGCGTATTTTGAAGCGTTAAAAGAGCGGGGCAGTGCTGTGCTCTTTACCGGTATTACCTTAGCGATTGGTGTTAGTACCTGGGTCTTCTCGGCCCTGAAGTTTCAGGTGGACATGGGTATATTGTTAACCTTTATGTTTATCGTCAATATGCTGGGTGCCATAGTGGTGTTACCTGCGCTGGCAGCCTTTTTCTGGCGAAAAAATAAATAAACTGCAAATTATTTTTTTGCATGTTTAAACACGAAAATGGCCGAAAGGCCATTTTCTATTTAGGGCAACTGAATAAGTTGTCAAAAGCCTTAAAAACCACTGGTTTAACCAGCATAAAAGCCAGAAATATCGCTTCAAAAGCGCTACAATAGTCACTACACTGCGCAGCTGACAAGACCTTGTATGTTAGCTAGATCCAGCTGTAATGCTGTGCTCTGAAAAAGGATACAATAATGGCACTGATAGATGGTCAACCCTCTGTTCTACTACAAAACGTCAGCAAACTGATAAAACAAAAAGTTAAAGATCAGGTCAACCTGGTTGAAAAGTTTGCTTTTACTCTCTATGGCAACATGTCTAATGAAGATCTGGTCGGTCGTAATGACAGCGATCTCTATGGCGCTGCACTCAGTTTATGGCAAACCCTGAACCAACATGCTGAGCCTGCGGCGCGGATCCGGGTTTTTAACCCTGAAATTGCCCGTCATGGCTGGGAATCAAAGCACACTATTGTAGAAATAGTCGTGCAGGATATGCCGTTTTTAGTTGATTCAGTGCGGATGGCCTTAAATCGGCAAAGCATTACCGCGCATTTATTACTTCATTATCCGTTGCAAACGCTTCGTAATGCTCAGGGCGCGATCACTGAGTTTTACAAATTAGGGGCTATTGATAATGCCACCACGCAGCAGACAGTATTTCATATTGAAATTGATCGACTGACCGATGAATCTGCCATAGCTGCCCTTAAAGCTGAATTATTGTCGGTGATGGAGGATGTGTCGCTGGCAGTGCAAGATTGGCAACCCGCACGCGATAAGTTGAAAGCGGTAATTGCAGCCTTACCTAATCAAGCCGGCAAAGCCAGTGCTGAGGAAGTCACTGAAGCTTTGGAGTTTTTAAACTGGTTAGTAAAAGACAACTTTACACTTCTTGGTTATCGTGAATATAAAATAACCCCGGTAAAAGGCGATTATAAAATTGTTGGTAATACCGACAGCGCACTGGGCTTAATGCGGCGTAGTGAGTCACGTGACTTATTGTTGTCTGATTTACCTGAATCGGGACGTAAACAAGCGCTGAGTGAGCGGTTGTTAATCCTGACTAAAACTAATAACAAATCGACTGTGCATCGCCCGGCTTATGTTGATTACATTGGTATCAAAAAGTTTGATAAAGACGGTAAAGTCATAGGCGAAGATCGTTTTATTGGGTTGTATTCTTCTTCGCTATATAACAACAGCGCTGCCGATATCCCCTTATTAAAAAGCAAGTTAAGCCGTGTTATGGCGATGTCAGAGTTTGCTGCCGGTACTCATGCTTATAAAGCCTTACTGAATATTCTGGAAACCTATCCGCGCGATGAGCTGCTGCAAGCTACGGTAGATGACTTACTGCATGTCGCCATGGGTGTGTTACAGATGCAAGAGCGAGACATGACGCGCTTGTTTATGCGTAAAGATGCCTTTGGTCGTTTTGTTACGGCCATGGTGTATGTGCCGCGTGAGCGCTATAACACCCAACTGCGTAAAGACACTCAGCATATTTTACAACAAGCGCTGGGTACTACTGAGCCGGTAGAGTTTACTACCTATTTTTCTGAATCTGTGTTGGCACGTACGCATTATCTGGTGCGGGTCAGCGATAGCCATGTCGAGTATAAAGTGAAAGATATTGAACGTAATCTGGTTGAAGCGGCCCGTACCTGGGAAGACAAATTAGAAACGGCTTTAATCGGCGTTTATGGTGAAGCCCGGGGGCGTGAGCTGGGTCGTAAATACGTTAATGCGTTTGCCCGTGCTTATAAAGAAGATATGTTACCTAATGATGCGCTGGTCGACATTGGTAAGCTGGAATCATTAAACGATGAACACCGGCTGGAAATGTTATTTTACCGGCCACAGGAAGAGGGTAAAGACAGTAAAGCGGTGCGCTTAAACCTGTTTCACAAAGGTCACCCCATCCATTTGTCTGATGTACTGCCCATTTTGGAAAACTTTGGCTTGCGGGTTATTGGTGAAACGCCTTATGCAGTTAAATGCCCCGATGGCAGTGTCAGTTGGATTTTAAACTTTGCCATGGAATTAAATGGTGAGGTACCACAGGATTTTGTTGCGGCTCAGCAAAGCTTTCAGGAGTCATTTGCTAAGGTATGGCAAGGGCAACTTGAAGATGACGGCTTTAACCGACTTATTTTAGGCGCGGGTTTATCTGGCCGCGAAGCCTCCATTTTACGTGCATATGCCAAATATAAACGGCAAATTGGCGGTACCTTTAGTCAGAGCTACATAGAGAGTACCTTTGCCCGTTACGCTGAATTGGCCGGCTTGTTGGTACAGTTATTTACTAAAAAATTCTCGCCTAAGTCACGCGCAACAGCCAAGGTGATTGAGAAACTGGAGGAGCAAATCATTGCTCAACTAGAAAATGTGGCGAACCTGGATGATGACAGAATTATCCGCCGCTTTGTCGATATGATTAACGCGACCTTGCGAACTAACTATTATCAGAAAGATCAGCACGGTAATGATAAGAGTTATATCTCGTTTAAGATTAAACCTGCTCTGATCCCTGAAATGCCGCTTCCCATGCCGATGTTTGAAATTTTTGTCTACTCGCCAAGAGTAGAAGGTGTGCATCTGCGTTTTGGTAAGGTAGCCCGCGGTGGTTTACGTTGGTCAGACCGTCGTGAAGACTTCCGTACTGAAGTACTGGGTCTGGTAAAAGCACAACAAGTTAAAAACACAGTAATTGTTCCCTCCGGTGCTAAAGGTGGTTTTGTTTGTAAAAAGTTGCCTGAAACAGGTGGTCGTGAAGCCTTTATCAATGAAGGCAAAGAATGTTACCGCACCTTTATTCGTGGTTTACTGGATATTACCGATAACATTGTTAAAGGCGACATTTTGCCGCCTGCTGATGTTGTTCGGTTGGATGAAGATGACCCATATCTGGTTGTTGCGGCAGATAAAGGGACTGCCACCTTCTCTGATATTTCCAACGGTATCTCTGAAGAATACGAGTTCTGGTTAGGTGATGCTTTTGCCTCTGGTGGCTCAAATGGATATGACCATAAGAAAATGGGTATTACTGCCCGTGGTGGCTGGGAGTCGGTTAAACGACATTTCCGCGAAATGGGCATTGATTGTCAGACTACCGATTTCACCTGTGTTGGCATTGGTGATATGGCCGGAGATGTATTTGGTAATGGCATGTTGCTGTCAAAGCATATTCGCTTACAGGTAGCCTTTAACCATATGCATATATTTGTTGATCCCAACCCACACGCCGCCAACAGTTTTGTTGAGCGTGAAAGGTTATTTAACTTACCCACCTCAACTTGGGATGACTATGATAAAGCGCTAATTTCTGATGGCGGCGGTATTTTCTCGCGCAGCGCCAAAGCAATTAAGCTGTCTCCGCAAATGAAGGAGATGTTGGGTACGACTAAAGCCAGCATGACGCCAAATGAATTGATCCGTGAAGCGCTGATGATGCCGGTAGATTTAATCTGGAACGGTGGTATCGGCACCTACCTTAAAGCCAGTACCGAGACCCATGCCGAAGTGGGCGACCGTGGCTCTGAAGCCCTGCGTATTAATGGTAAAGAAGTACGGGCGCGGATTTTTGGTGAAGGCGGGAACCTGGGCGCAACGCAACGTGGTCGTATTGAATATGCTGCAGCCGGTGGCCGCATTAACACCGACTTTGTCGATAACGTGGGTGGCGTAACCTGTTCAGATAATGAAGTTAACATTAAGATTCTGCTGAATGCGCTGGTCACCAGTGGTGATATGACTATTAAGCAACGTAATAGTTTGCTGAACGACATGACGGATGATGTGGCAGATTTGGTTATTAAAGATTGTTACCGGCAAACTCAGAGCATCACCTTGTCTTCGTTGCTGGGTGCTGAACAAATTAAAGAATATACCCGCTTTATCCACGCGCTGGAAAAAGATGGCAAGCTCAACCGCGAGCTGGAGTTTTTACCGTCAGACGATGAGCTGGCAGAGCGTATGGTTAAAGGTATTGGTTTAACTCGCCCAGAGCTGTCTATATTGACAGCCTATGGCAAGATGGTGTTAAAAGAGCAGTTGGTATTACCTGAAGTATTTGATAACAGCTATTTTAAACGCCAATTGGTTAATGCTTTCCCTAAGGTATTGCAGCAGCAATATTTAGCTCAGATGGAAACGCACCCGCTAAAAGCAGAAATTATCGCCACTAAATTAGCCAATATGCTGGTTAATGAAATGGGCCCTAATTTTGCGCAGCGCATGCAGGAAGAAACCGGTGGCAATATTGCTGAAGTTGCGCAAAGCTATGCTATTGTACGCGACTTGTTCGATGTATCTTCAGTCTGGCAACAACTGGAATCCTTGGATAACCAGATTTCTGCCGCACTGCAAAGCCGCTTGCTGTTTCAGTTACGTCGCACCATGCGTCGTGCCACCCGTTGGTTCCTGCGTCACCGTAACAAAGCGCTGGATATTCAGCAAACCGTGGCCTTTTTCAAACCGGCTTATCAGCAAATTTCAGCCGATTTGGGCAAATACCTGGCAGAAGCGGAACTGACTGACATTCGTAACAACGAACAAGAGTTGGTTGAGCAAGGTATAGGTCAGCCACTGGCGCGTTATTTAACACAGCTGTCTACTGTATTCTCGGTAATGGACTTAGCTCAGGTGGCTGATGCACAGCAGGTGCCATTAGCCATGGTGGCCGAAATTTACTTTAAATTGGGCGACAAGCTGGATTTACACTGGTTCTTACAGCAAATTACTCAGCAACCGGTAGCCAACCACTGGCAAGCATTGGCGCGGGCTTCTTACCGTGAAGAGCTGGACTGGCAACAACGCTCATTAACCTCTGTCGTGGTTCATAGTTGTGGCAGTAGTTGCAGTGCCGATGAGGTGATAGGTAGTTGGTTGTCACAGCATGATACCCTGGTCGCTCGCTGGCGTTTAATGCTGGCCGAGTTTAAAACGACTAAGAGTCATGAGTTTGCCAAGTTCTCAGTGGCCATGCGTGAATTAATGTTACTTAGTCAGTCTGTCTGATACTGTAAATTCAATGCTGAACTGTTTACACTAGTTTAGTCTAAGCACTGCCCCGGTTTATCCGGGGTAGTTTTATTTAAGGGCTTGCTATGTTCTATTCATTATCCAAGAAAATCTTGTTTGCCTGTGATGCGGAACGTTCTCATGATCTGGCGCTGGGCACTTTAAAACGTCTGGCGCATAGCCCGCTAGCCGCCTTGTGGTCTCAGCAAATTCCAGCTAAGCCTAAAACTGTTGCTGGTATCTTGTTCGAAAATCCGCTTGGTTTGGCGGCAGGTCTGGATAAAAATGCCGATTGTATTGATGCCTTTGGTCAAATGGGGTTTGGCTTTATTGAAGTCGGCACCGTGACGCCAAAGCCTCAGTTAGGTAATGACAAGCCAAGGCTTTTTCGTCTTCCTGAGGCTGAAGCCATTATTAATCGAATGGGCTTTAACAATAAAGGCGTTGATTATCTGGTAAACAATGTACGGCAGTCACGCTTTAAGGGGGTGTTGGGTATTAATATCGGTAAAAATAAAGATACGCCTAATGAGCAAGGTAAAGATGACTATGTCTATTGCATGCGTAAGGTCTATCCTTATGCCAGTTACATTACCGTGAATATTTCATCTCCGAATACACCAGGCTTACGTGATCTGCAATTTGGTTCAGCCTTACTGGACTTGCTGCAAACAGTTAAAAATGAGCAGTTAGATTTGCAGGCGCAATATGATAAATATGTGCCAATTTTTGTGAAAATAGCGCCAGATATGGATGCGTTAGCTGTGCAACAGGTGGCAGACACGCTAATGCAAAGTAAGATGGATGGGGCTATTGCTACTAATACCACTTTAGATCGCAGCCTGGTGCAAGGTTTAGCGCATGCCAGCGAAGCGGGGGGCTTAAGTGGTGTACCCTTGCAACAAAGCAGCACCCAGGTGTTGTCGCAGTTAAGAGCAGCGGTAGGGCCTGGCTTTCCCATTATTGGTGTCGGCGGTATTAACTGTGCTGAATCCGCTAAGGCAAAATTAGCGGCAGGCGCAGATTTATTGCAGCTGTATACTGGCTTTATTTATCACGGACCGCGCTTGTTAAAATCGATCTCCTCGGCCTTATAAGGATCTTGTCGCGATCCTGCATGCTTATGCGTAAATAATCTTTCATAATGTGATCAGCGTGCTATATTGAGTCGAAGTTTGAAGTTTATCAATAAGTTGAACGCAATCAGCCGTATGGCAAGGAAGAAACAATGTTAACGCCGACAGAGCATTGGAGCTGGCAATACTGCCCCGTGAGAGACCGCTTACTATTAGATATCAGTGAGCAACTACAGTTTTGTTCTGTTCTCAATGGCAGGCAGTTACGCGAAAAGCCAACAAAACAGCTTTTTTCAATGGCTGATGCTGCGGCTTATTGGGATTATCATGACAGCCTTGCTTTACTAAATTTACCGGCAGCAGAACAACTTGAGCTATGTTTACATGCTCTTGCAGCTCGTTATGCTCAGCAAGGCGCACACAAAAGCTGGTATTTTGCTGAGCAACCGGCTAGTGCTGTTACCGAAAACCAATTGATTGAAGTGGTAGGCGCACAAGGTGCTATTCCTGCGTTGGTGCTGGCAGCGGAGGCTGATTGTGTGACCTGTATATTACTTGATGCTGGAAACAGTTTAAGCGGAAAGCCGTTAGCACGTTGCACAGTGTTGCGCTTGTTGCGAAGCAGAGTTAGGCCTTTATTGCTAAATAACAGTTTTGCTCGTAGTGCCTGAAGTCAGCAATGGGCAGATGACCATAGCTCACTGCAATTAGCTGTTTCTTATGGTATGCTGTAGCCTGTTTTATGCCAACAACAGGCGCACATGTTTAAAATAAAATCCCTTTTGCAACAAGTCTTTACCAGTGAACGTTCTACTACTGTCACTGTGCCGCCTGTGCTGGGTAAACGTCGTCGGTTTTTAATCCTGCTGCTGGCGTTGTTTCACACGCTAGGAGCTATTTCGTCATTAGATGCCTTGATGTCATCCCGAACATCTCAGGGCAGTATTGCCTGGATTATCTCACTCAACACCTTTCCTTATGCTGCGGTGCCGGCATACTGGATTTTTGGTCGCAGCCGTTTCCAGGGTTATGTCATATCCCGACAGGAAACCGCTAATGAATTGTATAATAAGCATAAAATTAAAGCCGCTGGCGTTGAGCCCTTTGCGCTGCAGTCAGATCGGATCCGCGGTAGTATTCAGGCTATTGAGCAACTGGCGAAAATGCCTTTTTTAACCGGCAACCAGGCTGAATTACTGATTGATGGAGAACAAACTTTCAATAGTATTTTTGAGGGCATCCGTCAGGCGAAGGATTATGTGTTTGTACAATTTTACATAGTGCGGGACGACAATCTGGGCCAGCAATTACAGCAGCTGTTGATTGAAAAAGCACAGCAGGGTGTCGCGGTGTATTTTTTATATGATGAAATTGGCAGCTATCGTCTGAGTAAGCGCTATATTCGTCGCCTGGCAGAGGCGGGGGTTATGGTAAGACCATTTCATTCCACTAAAGGAGCCGGCAATCGATTTCAACTGAATTTTCGTAATCACCGTAAAATTGTTATTACTGATGGTTTGCATGGCTGGCTAGGTGGACTGAATGTTGGTGATGAATACTTGGGCCTTAATCCGCGTTTTGGCCAATGGCGCGATACCCATTTAAAGCTGACGGGGCCCGCTGTAATGGGTATGCAACTGTCATTTGTCGAAGATTGGTACTGGAGTAGTGATGATATACCTTTGTTACATTGGCAGGCAGTGGCCAGTGAGCAGGATATTCCGGTTTTAATTGTACCTTCTGGCCCGGCAGATCGCTTTGAAACAGCCAGTCTGATGATACAACATGCTTTACACAGTGCAGTTGAGCGAATATGGATTGCCAGCCCTTATTTTGTTCCTGATGAAGGCACTCTAGCTGCGCTAAAACTGGCAGCCTTGCGCGGGGTGGATGTTCGGGTGCTAATCCCGGAACGAACAGATAATATATTAGTGAGTTTAGCGGCTTACGCCTTTATTGGTCCGCTATTGGATGCCGGTGTTAATATTTATCGCTACGATCGTGGTTTTTTGCATGCTAAAACCTTTATTTTAGACCACCATATCAGTGCTGTTGGCACAGTGAATCTGGACAACCGATCATTTCGGTTAAATTTTGAAGTGACGGCTTTGCTGGCAGATGAACAACTTAACCAGCAAATGGCGACACAGTTTATTGAAGATTTTAGCCATGCTCGTGAGATGAACTATGCCGATGTGCTGAATCGTGCCTGGTATTTGCGAGCAGCCTCTCGTGCGGCAAACCTAATGGCACCAGTATTATAAATAGGAGATACGCATTGTTACAGGTGAATGCAGCAGCGGTGATATCGCCGGCCGATCGTTTTTGTACTGTGCTAGAAAACAGTATCCGCTTACATCAATTCAGCCGTTTGCTGCTAACTAAATACTTGGGTTCTGAGCCATTACAACGCATTGAAATAACACCTGTTGAAATAAGACAACAAATACAATTGCGTTTTGTTTATTGCTATCAGACAAATCATCAAACTAAAAATATGGCATTTACCGAGGGGATGCAGCTTATTACACAGTTGTTGGGTACTCAGTTTAAACATGCTCATCTCGAAACTTTGCTTGAAAAATGTCAGTTAAGTTTCAGTAAGAAAGGTAAGCCTTTGTTCAGCAGTCAAACACTACCACCAGGTAAGGTACAGACAGAGACGCATTCACATAACCGGCAAAAACACCGGTTTATTGAACAAAGCCGCCCCTTTTTACAGGCTTTAGGCGTCACAGACAGTAATGGCGTTGTGATCCCTAAAATGTCAGATAAATGGAAGCAAATAAATAAATTCATTGAAGTTTTAGCCGCAGCAGTGAAAGAAACTGGCCTGACCGAGCGGCAGGTGTTGCATGTTGCCGATTTTGGATCTGGTAAAGCTTATCTGACTTTTGCCATGCATGATTATTTTTGCCAGACTCTGGGGTTAAATGCCAGTATTACCGGTGTAGAATTACGGCCAACGCTGGTGGATTTATGTAATGACGTCGCTGCTAAACTGCAGTTTACTCAACTGCAATTTGAACAAGGTGATGTACAGCATTTTAAAGCGCGTGGCATCAATGTCATGGTGGCCTTACACGCCTGTGACACGGCAACAGATCATGCCATTCATATGGGTATTCGCACTGGTGCTGAAATTATAATGTGCTCACCTTGTTGTCATAAAGAGTTACGGCCACAACTGCAACTACCACAGATTCTGGCACCTATGCTGGTACATGGTATTCATTTAGGTCAGCAAGCTGAGATGTTGACCGATAGTTTAAGGGCACTATTTCTGGAAGCACATGGTTATCAGACTAAAGTGTTTGAGTTTATTTCACTGGAACACACCAGTAAAAATAAAATGATCCTGGCCACCAAAAGACGTCATCCTAAAGACCCGCAAGGGGTGTTGGCACAGATTGCACAGCTTAAACAGTTTTATGGTGTTAAACAGCATACTTTGGAACGATTACTGCAGCAGTCTGTGGATGCTTTGTAATGATATCTGGCGCTTAGATTGCTTTGTTGTAAATATTATATTCATAATGTACACAAGGCAACCTTGATATTTACGGATACTTTGCTATTGTAATTAAAGTAATATTTACAATAACAGGTGTAATGGTGTTTAAAGCGCTGTCGGTGTTTGATTATACTTTCAGTAAGGTCATATCTCTGACCTTTGTGCAAGATGGTAGTTCAATGACAGCCTGGTACAGCCATTTTTCTGGCAAAGAAAAACTTTTTATAAATCATAAACTCATAAGCTGCAGTCGAAACTATGGTTATTTTTCAAGGCAGTATTTTGAACATTATGGCCATCAATACATTATCAGACTGGAAAACACTGTACTTTCTGGTGCTGAGCTATATTGTACTCTGAGTAAAAATGGTCAAGACGTGCAACGAAAAAGAGTAAAGCTTGAGCAACATCTTCCAGTGTTAAATTGGTATTGTTATAGCCTGTTACAGTTAGCAGCGATCAGTGCTTTAATACTGACTCTATGTTTAGCAGTTGGCGTATTGGCTGCGTACTTTCAATGGAGTAGCTGGCTTAGTTATTCTCTGGTGCTGACCATTATCGGCTTTGGTCTGAGCCAGCTGTGTCTCAATATATACCGGCAACAACTATTAAAGGCAAATATTGAAGATGATACGCTGAGATAACACATTTATTTATGCCTATGGTCAACTAAAATGTTTTATTTCACTGTTTACACAACCTTTTTTTTATCCTCTGCTAAACTTTTATCAGCTAGCTATACTCAGTTAAATGCCTCTCCTGCATTTGACTTCGGTTCAGCTATTCATGCTAAGTGTGCTAACTTCGTTCGAAGAGAGGTTCTATATGAACAAACGCTGTATTCCTATACTGTTGCTTACCGGTCTTGTCAGTTTTTCAGCACTGGCTGATTTAACCATTAATGGTTTCGCCTCAATCAAAGCCGGTATGACGACCAAGAGTGATCGTACCCTTTATGGTTATGACGATAAAATAGATTTTAAAAATGAAAGTTTAATAGCATTACAAATTCGCTCAGATCTTGGAGATAAATTGTCTGTGACCGCTCAGTTACTTGGTCGCGGACAAGAAGATTTTGATGTCGGTTTTGAATGGGCGTTTATCAGTTATCAGCTTAGTGACAATATGACAATTAATGCTGGTCGTTTGCGCACTCCATTTTATAAATATTCTGACTTTAAAGATGTAGGTTACGCTTACGATTGGTTAAGAGTGCCACAAGGAGTGTATGGGCTTGGGTTTGACAATATAGAAGGTATTAGCTTTTATCGTACTGCACAATTAGGTGGAATGGAATCCAGTTTACAATTAGTGGCAGGTGGATATAGCGGAACGACCAGTTTTAGTGGCACTGAGGTCAATGCTACTATTGACAGCATTGCCGGTATTACCTGGGAGTTATCGGCTCAGGCTCTGAGTATGCGGTTAGCTTACTTAACAGGAAAAACCAGTATTGACGTATCCCCCATTGTACTAGCACCAGGGTTTAACGTAGGTAACCTTTTCACCACCTTGGATTCAGTAGGTGTCAGCGCCTTAAGACGAGACATTGATATTGTAAATGAAAGTGCACAGTTTTTGGGCGGTGGCCTAACTTATGATGATGGCGACTGGATAGCGGTTACTGAACTGACTCAGGTAAAAGTGAATAACAGTTTTATCGCGACACAGCGAAATTACTATTTATCTGTAGGTAAGCGTTTCAACAGTTTTACCCCTTACATATCTTTTGAACGTGAAGATAACAAAAGTAAAAATGAAATCTACCAGCCATACGCTTCAGCCTTACCACCTGCGCTTTTTCAACCCGTTGTTGGCTTGGTCACTAGTCAGGCTCGTAAAGCTGATACTATGAATCTAGGGTTGCGTTATGATTTTCATCCATCTGCAGCCTTTAAATTACAATATAGCTCAGAGGACAATAAACGCTTGAACCGTCAAAGTGATTTAATTGCCTTGGGCATCGATTTAGTATTTTAGGGGGTGTTTATGCTAAGAATATTGAGTATGTTAATGGTATTAGGCTGGACCAATCTGGCATGCGCCGATATAGTGGTGATAGTTAACCCCGCTTTCACGGGCTCAGTCACCACGGATGAACTGGCCAGACTTTATACTGGCCGATCCAGTAGTTTAACGGCAGTTAACTTAGCTGAATCGCAAGCTATTAGAGCTGAGTTTGACCAAAAAGGAGTGGGACGCTCTTCGGCGCAACTAAAAGCTTATTGGTCAAAATTGGTGTTTACCGGTAAGGGGTCTCCTCCAAAAGAGCTGACATCTGAAGCGGAAATGCTGACGTTGATTGCCAGCGATCCACAGGCGATTGGCTATGTAAGCAGCGCTAATGTGAATGACTCAGTGAAAGTCATCCTGACACTGAATTAGTATTAGTTATTGTGGGGCAGCCTTCAGGTTGCTCTGCTGAGGTTAGCAATGAACAGCTTGTCTATTATTCAAAAAATCTGGAGCATCATTGCTCTGGCACTCTTAGCTTTTGCAGCAGTGGTAACGGTTAGTGTCAATTTTACCAGTAAGAATAACTCCACTATAGAGTCTATGCGCGACTATATGTATGAGTCGTCTAAACTGGCAACCCAGGTGAGGGTGGGGTTTGAGTCGCTAGATGAGTTTTTCACTCAGGCCGTGACCTTATCCGATCCGGATATCCTTTCAACGGCACAACAGCACCTGGCCTCGTTGCAGCGGAATTTACAACGATTACTGCAATTAAATCCGGAACAACAATCGCTATTGCAGCAGTTGGCGAGGGGAGTAGAGCAATATGCCAATACTTCTAGCGAGATTGCCGGTGAATTTATTGAGGGCACAGCTGATTTTGCGGTCATCTCAGATAAAATTAGCAGTAAAACCCAACAATTTGAATCTTTAAAACAGCAATTTACAGTCTTTGAGCAACAGTCTGATCAGCGTTTCACTACTGCTGTACAGGATGTCTACGAAAATATGCAATTTTCTTTGCAATTCATTTTGTTACTCGGCGGAGTACTCATGCTGATCTTGGCCGGGCTAGGTCACTATATAGCGCGACAAATTAGTCTGTCGGCCAGGCAGTTAGGTGAATCTATGGCCGAATTAGCCAGTGGAAAAGGCAACTTATCTAGTCGGCTAGAGGTAGTGTCTAAAGATGAGCTTGGTACAGTTGCTACAGAATTTAATGCATTTATCAGTACCTTACAGGCTTCATTTGCCGAAGTAACCCGTATCATTGAACCTTTGACCAATAGCTCGCGGCAACTGGCTGAAGGCATGTCTCAATTGGAGTCTCTAACGAAGGATCAAACAAATGATTCGTCTACGGTGACCCGAAGCATGACCGAGTTACAACAGTCGGTTCAGGAAATAAGCTCTTCGGCGGGTTATGCTGCTGATAGTGCCAATAAAGCTAATGAGTTGGCCAAAAATGGCTTTAGTAAAACTCGTGACGCGGTCAATTACTCTCAAGGCCTGGCAGATGAAATTAAGCAGGCGCAGCATGTAATTACTGAATTAGAAGAGAAAACCCGTAATGTCACAGCAATATTGCAAAGTATTAATGATATTGCTGATCAAACCAATTTACTGGCATTGAATGCTGCCATTGAAGCGGCTCGTGCCGGAGAACATGGTCGGGGCTTTTCGGTGGTTGCTGATGAAGTACGAAATTTATCTACTAAAACCGCAGAGTCAGTCACTACTGTGCAACGTGTGTTAGGGCAATTGAATGCTAATGTCAGTAATGCTGTTCAAATTATGAAAACCGCTGTGGGCAATGCAGAGCATTCTGCCAGTCTGGCAACGGATGCTGGCTCAGCTATTGCCAGTATTAGCGAGGAGATAGAACAAATCAATCAGTTAAACTCGCAAATAGCCGCAGCTACTGGCGAGCAAAGACAAGTCGCCGATCGTATAGCCGCTAACACTGAAAAAATGGCGTTATCTTTTGAACATACCAAGGGTGTACAAGAGAGTGTGCATGACATTTCGGATGGTCTACGTGGGTTATCGGTAGATTTAAGCAAGGTGAGTGCTAAGTTTAAAACCTGATGCAACTCATTTTGCATTTTGCTACCAAGGATAAGATAAATATTCCAGATAACGGGCACTGTCCAGCGTTTTTGGCAGTGCCTGCCACAAGGCCTCTGCCTGTTCGGGATATTGCTGATAAAACTGCTGACTGAACATTAAATAACCGATGGCATGGTATATAGGTGGACGTAATAACACCACGGGCATCAAATCCAGCTCTTTAGGATGAGCGGGCACACCATTTATTTCACAGAGGCTGGTGGTAGCATCAACCCTACCTAAAACCACTAACTCCATGGCTTGCTGAATCGAAAACACATCAACCTGAATATTATTTAGCGTTAAGGGCAAAAGTCTGTAACCTACCGGGCGAGCTAGCGTCACTGTTTTATCTTCTGCCAATTTACTGCTTAAATCATTATCATGCCGGTGTAACAGACACAACGCATTGCGGTTAATCGCCCTGCCTGTATCTGGTTGGCCTGATGTGTCTTTCGGGTAAATAGTGTAATGAGCACGTTCCGGACTGTATGCGGCGACTAAAGCATCCGTTTCATTACTTTCCAAAAGTTGCAAACACCGTAACCAGGGTAAACGTTGTAGTTTTAGGTTGATGCCTACAGCAGCAGTAGCAGCTTGTAAATGCTCTATTGTTGCTCCCGGTTCAGATGGTATTTCACTAGTATTGCCAGCATAGTAGGGCAACAATTGTTTGTCTTCATAACAAAAACGCAAAATAATGGCCGAGTTGTCTTGCCGTTGGGGGGCCGCCATAGCTATAGAGGACGACATGGCCAGTATCATTGCCAATGGCAATTGAAGAGTACCGATGCATAATAAACATCGTCTAAAACAGTGTGAGGTATTAACCATAACTGTACCCTAACCCCTGACAGCTTCAAAGTCTAGAAAAGTCTGCAGAAAAAGCGACACAGAGCATCTTAGATAAAAAGATTAATCTGTTGCCCCAATCTTGATTGATCCGTTGGAATTAACGCAGTATTTTGTTGCCCGCTTGGGCTGAAAAACGTATCAAACCCTATAATATTGTCAGTTTGTACAGGGTTTTTGTTTTGTTCAGCAGCAGGTGCGGTCTTGTTTTGAATAGCCTCAAATAAATTGTTACGATTTTGTGCAGTACCTTGCTCAAGGCGTTCTGCGGCCGTTAAATTCGTTCTGAGGTTGTTAGCCTGACTATCAGCCTGGCGAGCTTCGCTATCAAAACGCTTTGCTTCTTCGTTAGCTTGTCTAGCTTCGCGGCGTTTGGCTGAGGCCTGATTCTCCAAGGCCTTCGCCTGTTGCTCAGCTTGCTCCGCCCGTCGCTCAGTTTGTTGGCGGGTAAAGGCGTTCAGCGCAGGTGCTGAAACTGATAAGAGACTAGTCATCATTACCTTCTTGCTAAAATGGCTGGTTAGCTTTAGGGGCAACTGTAAATATAGCGTTATTTGCTTAATTTTCAATATCAAGCAGCCTGGCTGCAAAGATTAAGCATAATTAAAACAAATTTTCTCGGAAGCAGATTTTTAGGTCATACTGATAATGTTTCATTTCGTCGGAGCTATATTTTGTTTGCTGCTTTTTTAACTAACAACGGCCATTTTACAGTGACCGATCCTAACTACCGCAGAGTGTACCTTATAAATAGTATGCTGCTGGGTATAGCGCTGATCTGCAGCATTTTTTTTGTAATAAATCTGGCCTTTTTTCAGTTGTACAGTGTGGCACTGGTGGATTTTATTGGCGCTTTATGTGCGGTACTGGTATGGCGACGATTTCAGCAACAACCTGAGGTAGATAGCTCTGCCTGGCAAACGGTCATTTTACTTGCACTAGTGTTGTTAGCTTATCTGGCGGTTACTGCTGCTGAGTTTTACTCGCTCAGCTGGGCAATGGTGTTTCCGCCAGTGGCATTTTTTTTATTAGGTCGGCAAAAAGGGTTAATTCTAACAGTGGCTTTTTTTGTACTGGCCTGGTTATTGTTAAGGTTAGTGAAGGTCAGTTTGCCGGTCGAGGCCTGGTTTAATATTGGGGTCAGCAGTATTTGCCTGGTTTTCCTCATTCGTTATTTTGAAGTAAGTCGCAATGAAGCATTTAAAGCTTTAGCCCGCGAGCATCGTAAAAGTCAGCAATTATCTATTACAGACAGCCTAACGGGTATTTATAACAGGGCGAAATTAGATGCCTTACTCGAAAGTGAAATCAACCGGGCCGTGCGACATCATAGCCGTTTTAGTGTGATCCTCTGCGATCTGGATTTTTTTAAAAGGGTTAATGATCAATTTGGTCATATGGTGGGTGATCAGGTATTAATTCAGTTTGCTGCCATACTGACTGAGAGTTGTCGGGATCTTGATATTGCCGGGCGCTGGGGCGGTGAAGAATTTTTAGTGTTATGCCCTCATACCAATTTAGCCGGCGCGGTGCAGCTGGCTGAGCGTATCCGCAGCAGTGTAGAAAATGCCCGTTTTGAGCATCAGCAACGTATTACCCTAAGTCTGGGGATTGCCGAACTTAGCGCTAATGAAGATAGTAGCAGTTTGTTAAAACGCGCTGACGATGCCTTATATCGCGCTAAAGCAAAAGGCCGCAATAGGGCTGAGTATTAATCTGTATGCTGAAGAGTATAATTGGCATGCAATTGTTGCCGGGTGTATAAAAAAACAGTACCTTAGCATTATGTTTATTTTTTCTGCGCTAAAAGCGTAATATAATGGACTCTATGCAGGTTTCAGCCAATTTACTTTCAAGTGTTTTTCCATATTCCACTGTCACACTATTACTACTATTGGTCGGTTTTATTGCTTATTGGCTGGTGACTAACCGTAAGCATAGCGCTGCCGTTTTACAACAAGCATTACTCGAGCAACGCCTGGCTCAGCTTATAGCTGATAAACAACAGTTATTACAGCTGCAGCAGCAACTGCAGGGTGATTATCAGCAATTACAGCAGCGCCATGTGCAATTACAAACCAGCCTGCAAGAAAAACAACAGCATTTTACGGAACAGTTAAGCCTGATCCAGCAGAGTAAACAGCAACTCAAGCAAGAGTTTGAGCTTTTAGCCAATGAAATATTAGAGCGCAAAGGTAAAGCCTTTAACCAGTTAAACCGTGACAGCATGACTCAGCTGCTAACGCCGCTGCAGCAGGAGATGCTGGGCTTTAAACAAAAAATTGACCACTTGCATACCGAAGATACAAAGCAGCGCAGTGAATTAAAAGCGGAATTAAAGCTGCTACAACAGCTCAATGCCAAAATAACCGATGAAGCCAGTCAGTTAAGCCGGGCCTTGCTGGGGCAGCGTAAAGTTCAGGGTAACTGGGGCGAGTTAATGCTGGAAAACGTGCTGGACAATAGCGGCCTGCGCCTGAATATCGATTATCGGCGAGAGGCCAGTTTTAATGCTGAGCATGGCCGGCAACGCCCAGATGCCGTAGTGTTTTTACCCCAGGGCAAGCATCTGATTATTGATGCTAAAACTTCACTCTCGGCTTACACCCGTTTTGTCAATGCCGAGCATGAGCCTGAACGCCAGCTGGCACTGAAGGCTCATGTCGCCGCGGTTAAAGAACGCATTACCGAGCTGTCTGATAAAGCCTATTTTGATATTGCCGAATTAAACTCGCCAGAAGTGGTTTTTATGTTTATTCCGATTGAATCCGCCTATGTGTTAGCCTTACAACACGACGCAGCGTTGTTTCAGCAAGCTTTAGAGCGTAATGTACTGGTTACAACGCCCACTACTTTACTCACCAGCTTAAATATTGTGCGCCAGCTATGGCGTTTTGAAGATCAGAATAAGCATACCGCAGAACTAGCCAATCGGGCAGAGCGGTTTTATCAGAAATTGAAAACCTTTGTCGATAGCATGCAGGGCGTAGGACGCCAGTTAGACAAGGCGCGTGAAAGTTATGATAAAGCGCTGGGGCAACTGGTCAGCGGCAAGGGCAACTTAATAAAACAAGCGGCTGAATTTAAAGAGCTTGGTGTAGCGGTTAAAACTGAGCTGGATCCTGAGTTGGTTGAGCGGGCCCGATTGGAGCTCGGCACGGATCAGTTACCCGTTGAATAATAAATTAATAACTAAAGAGGTGTTACATGAAAGCGATTTTTTGCAGTGTGCTGCTATTGGCATTTAATTTGCCAGCGCTGGCTGCCCATCCCATTGGTATAGTGATTCACGGTGGGGCCGGTACAATAAATCAGGCACAGATGACAGCTCAGCAACAACAAGCCTATGAGGCCACATTGCGACATGCGGTCGACCAGGGCTATCTGGTACTGGAACAAGGCGGTAGCAGCCTGGATGCGGTGACGAAAGCCGTGACCATCTTAGAAGACTCACCCTTGTTTAATGCTGGTAAAGGTGCGGTCTATACCTGGGATGAAACCCATGAGCTGGATGCTTCTATTATGCTGGGTCAGGATAGAAATGCTGGCGCTGTTGCCGGAGTCACTAACGTGAAAAACCCGATTTTACTAGCCCGGGCAGTGATGGAGCATTCTGCTCATGTAATGCTGGCTGGCTCCGGCGCCGAGTTGTTTGCCAAGCAACAACAATTAGAGCTGGTTGAAAACCAGTATTTTAATACCGAGTTTCGCCATGAAGCGCTAAAACGTATGAAACAATCGCAGCAAGCGTTGCCGCATCAGGCGGCGGTATTGCAAGATCCGAACTGGAAAATGGGGACTGTGGGCGCGGTAGCGATAGATAAAGCCGGTAACCTGACGGCGGCTACCTCTACCGGCGGGATGACGGGTAAACGTTTTGGCCGTATTGGTGATGTGCCGGTACTGGGGGCCGGTAACTTTGCCGATAACACTAGCTGTGCGGTATCAGCAACGGGCCATGGTGAGTACTTTATTCGTTATCAGGTGGCCTCAGATATTTGTGCAAGAGTGAAATATAAAGGCATAACTGCAAAGTTAGCCGCTGAGCAAGTATTGGCGGAATTAGCTTACGTAGGCGGTTTAGGGGGCGTTATAGTGGTAGATAAAGCCGGCACACTAAGCTGGGCATTTAATACCGAGGGCATGTATCGCGCTATGCGTGGCGCAAACACACCGACACTTGTGGAAATTTTCCAATCGACTAAAAATTGAACAGCAAACTCAGGCTAATAGGCTAATCTTAAACAGGATGACAAAGCTGATTAAGACGTGGCAGCTTTTTGCAGGGGGAAACATGGATTTACTAAAAGTAGCAGATTATATGAACCGGCACCCGGTGACCTTTAGTGTCGAAATGCCGGTAGAAATGGCCGTAGACAGACTAATAAAAGGGCATCAAACCGGCGGGCCAGTGGTGGATGCGGATAAAAAAATTATCGGCTTTTTATCAGAGCAGGATTGCCTGGCACGCATGCTGATGTCAACCTATCATGATCAGCAATCTGCAAGAGTAGGCGATCTGATGCAAACCGTGGTACTTACAGTTAAGCCCTATGATGGCATTATCGATTTGGCGCAAACCATGTTGCATGCTAAACCTAAACTTTATCCGGTAGTGGATGATGATGGTTACTTACAGGGGATTATTACCCGCTCGGACGTATTGGGCGCGATTGATAAAGAATTGCACTCGCACTACGGTAAAGTCGGCTAACGCTAAAGCTGGATTTATACCCCGCTAACTTGATAGCATGGCGCCCTCTGAATGTTGAGGGCGTTATTTTGTCTGTTGAGACTGTTATTTCTGCTGCATCTTTATATGCGTTATTAACTGATTGCCTGTTACAGGACAGATTTCGGCTGCGCCGAAAACTGACTAACAGCAAGCAGATCGCCGAGCCAGATAAGCTACAGCAGGCATTAGAGTACATTGCTAAAGAGATCGCGCGCTCGAAAGCGTTACGCGATACCCGATTGGCTGCCATGCCAAAGATAAGTTACCCGCCAGAATTGCCGGTTGCCGCAAAACGAGAGCAAATCAAATCGGCAATAGCCGAGCATCAGGTGGTGATTATTGCCGGTGAAACTGGCTCGGGTAAAACCACACAAATTCCGAAGATTTGCTTAGAGTTAGGCCGTGGTATCACTGGCACTATTGGTCATACTCAGCCGCGAAGGCTGGCTGCGCGCAGTGTGGCTGATCGTATTGCTCAGGAGCTTAACTGTCAGCTGGGGCAACAAGTCGGATATAAAATTCGCTTTGGTGATCACACCAGCGAGCAAACCCTGGTGAAACTAATGACAGATGGTGTCTTGCTGGCGGAAATGCAGCAGGATCGTTTTTTAAACCAGTACGATACCCTGATCATCGATGAAGCACACGAACGCAGCCTGAATATCGACTTTTTGCTGGGATATTTAAAGCAGCTGCTCCCCAAGCGGCCTGATCTAAAACTGATTATTACCTCGGCCACTATTGATCCCCAAAGGTTTTCACAGCATTTTTTTAATGCGCCAATCATTGAAGTCTCTGGCCGTACTTTTCCGGTTGAAACCCGCTATCGGCCTTACAGTGAACAAATTGATAAAGATGCTGATCAACTGCAGGGTATTTTTGATGCGGTAGAGGAGCTGTACCGCGAGCCACCGGGTGATATTTTAATTTTTTTAAATGGTGAGCGTGAAATTCGCGACACTGCTGAAGCGCTGGACAAACTCAAGCTGCCCCATACCGAAGTGTTGCCACTGTATGCCAGACTCAGTGCCGCTGAGCAAAATCGCATTTTTCAAGGGCACAGTGGCCGGCGCATCGTGCTGGCCACTAATGTGGCGGAAACCTCGTTAACAGTGCCAGGTATCCGTTATGTCATTGACCCGGGTACAGCACGCTTATCGCGTTATAGTTACCGCTCTAAAGTGCAACAACTGCCAATAGAAGCAATAAGTCAGGCCAGTGCCAATCAGCGGCAGGGCCGTTGTGGTCGGGTAGCTGCGGGTATTTGTATCCGGCTGTATAGCGAAGAAGATTTTAACGGCCGGCCAGAATTTACTGATCCGGAGATTTTGCGCACTAATTTAGCCTCGGTCATTATGCAAATGCTGGCACTGGGGCTGGGCGATATTGATGCTTTTGACTTTCTACAAAAGCCAGACAGCCGCTTTGTTAACGATGGTATTAAATTACTCGAAGAGCTGGGCGCTATTGAACCCCAGCGGGGCCGCCAGCAACTGCGTTTAACGGCGCTGGGTAAGCAACTGGCGCGTTTACCGATAGACCCTCGCCTGGCACGGATGGTGGTTGCAGCGGCTGACAATAATGCCTTGCAACAGGTATTGGTCATAGTGTCGGCATTGTCTATTCAGGATCCGCGGGAGCGACCCTTAGATAAGCAGCAAAAAGCCGATGAAAGCCATGGCCGCTTTGTCGATACCGATTCTGATTTTAGTAGCTGGCTGAAGCTCTGGGCTTACTTACAACAACAGCAAGAAGCCCTGAGTAACAATCAGTTCCGACGTTTATGCCGCCTGGAGTTTTTAAATTACCTGCGGGTACGTGAGTGGCAGGATTTAGTCAGCCAGTTAACCCAGTTATGCAAAGAGCAGGGTCTGACGCTCAATAGCAGTACACCCGACTATCAACAGTTACACAGTGCCTTGCTGACGGGTTTACTGGGACAGGTGGGGGTAAGAGACAGTGATGCTGACTATTTAGGCCCCAGACAAACCCGTTTTTATGCATTCCCGGGTAGCCATTTATTTAAACGCAAGCCCAAATGGGTGATGGCGGCAGAGTGGGTGGAAACCAGCCGCTTATATGCCCGTAGTTTGGCCAAAATTGAGCCGGAATGGATAGAGCCCTTAGCCGGGCATTTGCTTAGCCGCAGTTATCATGAACCGCACTGGGAGAAAAAACACGGGGCAGTGATAGCCTACGAACAAGTGAGTTTGTATGGGCTGGTGATCGTCGCGAAACGCGCTGTGCTGTACAGCAAAATTGATGCTGCTGTTTGTCATCAGCTATTTATCCGCGAAGCCCTGGTTAATCAACAACTGGGCAAAGAGGAAGCTTTTTTAGCCTATAACCAACGCCTGATCGACGAGGTTATTGCTTTAGAAGAGAAATCGCGCCGGCGCGATATTCTGGTGGATGAAGACAGCCTGGCCGCATTCTATGCTGAAAAAATTCCACTCTGGGCCAATAACCGCATCGATTTTGCTAAGTGGTGGAAAAAACAGCGGGCCTTAGATGCACAGTATTTACATTTTGATCCGCAAAGCCTGCTTAACCGTGATACCAGTGATATTACCGCCGATAAGTTTCCCGGTAGCTGGGCTCAGGGCAATCTGACGTTGCCGTTAAGTTATCACTTCGCACCTGGCGAGAGTGATGATGGTGTCAGTGTCATTATTCCGCTGGCACTGCTTAATCAGGTAGAAGACAGCGGCTTTGACTGGCTCATACCGGCACTACGGCATGAGTTATTAGTGGCCCTGATTAAATCGCTGCCCAAGCAATATCGGCGCAACTTTGTGCCTGCACCCAATTATGCGGATGCATTGATGCAACTGATAGCACCAGAGCAAGGCCCGTTACTTGAGGTGGTCACTCAGCGTTTAAAGCGCATGTCGGGTATCACTATTGCTGAAGATGCCTGGGATCTGAACAGTATTGCCCCGCATTTAAAAATGAATTTTAAAGTGGTGGATGAACATGGCACAACGTTGCAGCAGGGCCGTTCATTATCCTTATTAAAACAAGGCTTACAGGGTCAGGTGCAGCATAGTTTAAGTCAGGTAGCTGAGCAGGGCATTGAGCAACAGCAGTTAACCGACTGGAGCTTTGGCCACTTGCCTGCTGAGTATGTCAAATTACAGGCTGGCTATGAAATTAAAGCTTTCCCGGCTTTGATAGATGAGGGCAGCTCAGTGGCGATTAAGCTGTTAGATAATCCACAGCAAGCGCAGCTGAGCAGCCGACAGGGCTTAAGACGTTTATTACTGCTAAATGTGCCTTCACCGGTAAAATATTTGCAGGATTCCCTCCCAAATAAAGCCAAGCTTGGCCTGTATTTTAACCCTTTTGGCCGTGTGATGGAGTTGATTGATGACTGTATTGCTGCCGGTGTCGATGCATTGATTGCAGCTGCCGCCATACCGCAAAATCAACAGCAGTTTACTGCGCTGCGCGAAACCGTCCGTGCTGATTTGGCCGAGACAGTGCTGCAGATTGCGCTTAAGGTAGAGCAAATATTAACGCTAAGCCATGACATTCAAAAGCGCTTAAAAGGCAAAGTTGATTTAGCACATTTTCAGGCGCAGGGAGATATAAAACAGCAATTATCTGAGCTGGTATTTAAGGGCTTTGTCAGTCAACATGGTGCCGCCAGGCTTGATGATCTGCAGCGCTATCTTACTGCAATGCAAAAGCGCTTAGATAAATTGCCTGTAGATCCACAACGCGACCGCTTATTGATGCACGAGTATCAAAAAGCAGCCGATGCCTATGATAATCTGTTAGGTAAATTTGCCGGTGCTAAGTTGCTACCAGAGCCGGTTCTGGCTATTTACTGGATGTTGCAAGAGCTTAAAGTGTCATTACATGCTCAGCAATTGGGTACACCTTATCCTATATCAGTGAAACGTGTGCTGCATGCGGTTGCCGAGAGTAAAGGTAGCGGCAATTGATTCGCTGAAGCTATGTTTGATGCGGCTTTACACAGCGTGTGGAAAGTTCTATAACTAGTGCACAGGCTTTAATAAAAAACGACGTAGTTTTGACAGGGGAGTGTTATGTTAACTAAAGGCGATGGTCGGCATTATTACCGGATGATGGTCAATGCAGATGTGAAACTGATGATCAATGATCCGGAGGCGGGTCGGTCAATTGATGGCATTTGCCGTGATCTGAGTGCTTCAGGAATGTCGGTTGAAATTGACGAGCCACTGGAGATGGGCACGTTAATTAAAGTACGTTTGGAGTCCGCCAATAGCAGTGTACCACCATTGGATGCCACGGCTAAAGTGATGCGTTGTGCCCAGGAAAGCGAAGATTGTTACCAGTTGGGCCTGGCCTTTATGGAACTGAATTAACCGATTGGCAGCTCATCTGGTAAAGGCCGTCCCGCGGCCTACCAAATTTTACACACCAGGCCTTTTAAGTAATAGCCTTCCGGGAAAAAGCTGGCCACCGGGTGATCACTGTCTTGTTGCAGTTTTTCAATAAACAAGCAATCACGATTGGCATCGAGCGCTGCATCTGCCACCACTTTTTGAAATAAACTGTCTTCCATCAGGCCAGAGCAGGAAAAAGTAAATAACAAACCGCCAGGTTTAACTAATTGCATTGCCAGGCGGTTTATATCTTTATAGCCACGACAGGCGCCCATTAGCTGTGATTTACTCTCGGCAAATTTCGGTGGGTCCAGGATGATAATGTCAAACAGCTCACCTTGTTCATGGTACTGGCGTAATAACTTAAATACATCTGCTTTAACATTGGTCAGTTTGCTGAGATCTAACTGGTTCAGTTCAGCGTTACGGCTGGCGGTGCTTAGTGCCAGTTCAGACATATCGGCATTAATCACTTCACTGGCGCCTCCTTGCAGTGCGGCCACAGCAAAGGTACCAGTATAGCTAAAACAGTTTAATACTCTGGCGCCACTGGCCAGACGTTTAACGGCAGCACGACTGGCACGCTGATCCAGATAAAAGCCGGTTTTATGGCCTTGTATCACATCAACCAGCAACGTCATGCCATGTTCTTTAATCAATACTTCGCCATGTTCACGCTCTGCAGCCAGCCAGCCTGTTACGGGTTTTAAACCCTCTTTTTTACGCACATCCACATCAGAGCGTTCGTAAATGCTATGCGATGGAAACAACTGTATTAACGCCGCCAACAGATTTTTACGTTGCGCGTCAGCGCCAGCGGACACTAATTGCAATACCAGCACATCGGCATATTTATCAATAGTAATACCGGGCAGGCCATCAGATTCGGCCGCAATCAGCCTGATGCCATCCGTGCTTTGGTCAAAAAGGCTTTGGCGTAAGGCCCAGGCGCGGCTTAAGCGGCGGCTGAAAAATGCCACATCAATGGCTTCATCCTGTTGGAATGTCCAAATACGGGCGCGAATTTGCGAGGAAGGCGAATAAGCTGCCCGCGCCAGCCACTGGCCACTACTGCTGTAAACCTCAACGGTATCACCGCGGTTTGGGGTGTTGATCACTTGCTTAATGGCATTGGAGAACAACCACGGATGACGGCGATTCAAAGCTTTGTCGCGACCATCTTGCAGGATAATGGCAGGGGATTTGGTATCAATATTCATCAGGAGTCTTACGCTTATTGGCTAAAGCAGGCATTTTAGAGAAGCACCGACCAAAAGAGAAGCGCTACGCCAGATTAACGCGATGATTAACCATGATTTACGCTATTAGTGATACCGTCTGACATTTATTCGTGATAAAAACGGCTTTAGTAAATGAGTTTTCAGCCGTTAATGGAGTAATGATGACAACCCTGCCTGATACTATGGCTGCCGCCATACTTGAATCTTCTGCAGATGGCGGTACTGCATTACAATGGCAACAGATCGCTGTGCCACAACCAGCTGCGGGTCAATTATTGTTGCAAGTCGCTGCCGCGGGTATTAATCGTGCAGATTTAATGCAGCGGCGTGGACAATACCCGCCACCCGCCTCAGACAGTAACATTTTAGGCTTAGAGGTCTCTGGTGTTGTGGTGGCCGTGGGCAGCAATGCTGATCATCATTGGTTGGGTAAAAAGGTGTTTGGCCTGGTTAATGGCGGCGGCTACGCCGCTTATGCATTGATGCCATCAGCTCAGGCGATGCTTGTACCTGATAGCTGGAGCCTGACAGAGGCGGCCGGTTGTGCTGAAACCTTTTTAACTGCCTACCAATTATTGTTTAGTTTGGGTCAGTTGCACCTAAGCAAAGCGCATTTAACCTCTGTCCTAAGCGGTCAAAAAGTATTAATTCATGCCGGCGCCAGCGGGGTAGGCACTGCGGCTATTTGTTTAGCTTCGCTCGCCGGAGCAGAGGTCGCCGTAACGGCATCGTCAGACGAGAAGTTGGCGGTGTGCCACTCGCTGGGAGCTCGCCATGGCTTTAATTATCAGCAGCAGGATTTTGTCAGTGTCTTAAAACAGCTCTGGCCTCCGGGCTGCCAGCTTATTTTGGATCCGGTGGCCGGCGATTACATCGCAAAAAATATACAGTGTCTGGCCATAGACGGAAAAATAGTGGTTTATGCGTTGATGGGAGGACGGCGATTGGCTGAGCTGGATTTAGCTCCGTTATTTCAAAAACGTGGTCAAATACTTTGCAGCACCTTGCGTAATCGCAGCCCAGACTATAAAGCAGAGCTGAGTGCCGCCTTTTATCGGCGTTTTGCTGCAGAAATGCAGCAGCGGCGTCTGATCCCACTGATACATCGGGTGTTTTCATATGAAGAGGTTGAGCAAGCGCACCAGCTAATGGCATCAAATCACACTATGGGCAAATTGATTTTACTTTTTTAGCTGGTTGGCTAACTGGGCTGGGTTGGTTACACTGCAACCTATCTGTAAAAATGGCGACTCAGGTTGCGTCTGACATAACACAGGATTGGCTATTGCATGAATGACACCCTTGGACAATCAGCATATACCAGAACAATTAAAAGCCTGGTGAGTCGGATCAGCGATACCACGAGCGGACAGCAATCTTTTTATGAGCAGGCAGCGAATTGGTTCTTCGGCCACAAAGCCAGAATTCAACAAGATATTGAGTATCAGCAACAGCTTTTTTTATTAGAACGACGAAAAGAGCAATGCGCTCAACGTGATTTAGGCTTAGTAGAGCGGCAATTAGCTCAGGAACAGCAGCATTACGCGGATTGGCAACATACACAGCAACAAATGGGTATTAAACATTATTTAAAATTACAGCAGTTGTGTTATGACATTCTGGCGGTATGCCAGGGGGAGAGGCCTGAAGACACATTACAACTGTCTGCAAAACTGCTGGGGACAATTCAATTAATGTCACCTACCCAGGGTAAGAACATCGCCGTCAATAATCAGAAAGTAAAGCATTTATACAAGGCGGTATTGTGTTTGCGCTTGCTGGATAAACTCATTGAAGACGAAAATTTACAACATAGCTATATCCGGCAGCGCTGGCAACAAAGCCAGACAGCAGATCGCCAAGCTGGCTATGATGCTTTTCGGGATGATGTGCAGGTGCCATTACTAATGGCAGCTTTACTGCAAGACATTGGCTCCCTGGCGCCTGAAGCACAACGTATTTTAAAAGGGGCAGATGGCACAGCTGATGAGTTTCGGGTATTAGAGCAAGATGAACGAGTGGAATTGCTGCAAATCAGTTTTGCACAAAGCGTAGAGTTTTTGCAAAAAGCGCTGGCTATAGCGCCATATCCTGGGCGTGATTTGCTGGAGCAGCAACGCCATATGCAGCGCGAGCGCGAAAAACTGAATTTAGCGCTTTTCTTATTAAAAAATGCTGTTAAGCCAGAACATGGTATAGGTAATGTGCTAAAAATACCGCAAATTTATACCTCAGTAGTGTTATCAACGAAAGCGAATTACCAATATGAAGATTTGCCTAAGGCGGCTTTAGTTCTGGAAAAAGGCGCGGAAAAGGGCTTATATAGCCCGGTGGCTGTGCGTGCGTTGTTGACGATTACCGGTACTTTCCCGCAGGGTTTTGGTATTGTTTATATTCCAAAAGATGCGGAACAGCGAGATCTGGACCGTTATGAATATGCTATAGTCAGCGGCCTTTATCCTCCTGACACAAAGGTGGCGTTGTGCAGGATGGTTACCCGTAACCTGACGTTTAATATATCTTCGCAGGCCTGTACTATCAGTGTTGATAATAATATGTTTTTCCCGTCTGCCAGAAAAAAATTGTCGGTAATAAGTGAGCAACGCCTTAGCGAAATACTTAGTAAACTTGTGTCAAATTTTGAAGAGCGCAAGTCAATGAGCTTATTGCCTAAATACTGGCATCCTGATGATTATTTTCAGTATGTTAAAAATCAAAATTTATGGATTAAAGTGGTGATGCTGGAAAACTAATGTCTGGCAGCCTAAAGGAAAACTGGTATGGCATCTGTCTACTCCGGCCACGCGATAGCGACCAAAGCCGTAGCCCATTTAATTAATCGTATCAGCGATCAAACACCGGTGGCGGACTCTTTGTTTGAGCGTGCAGCGGCCTGGTTTATCCGTCAGCAACAGCGTGATGGCCGCCAGTTAGAACTCGAGCAACAGATTTTATTATGTGAAAAACGTCAGGCTGAATGTAGCCGCGGGCAACAAGCGGATATTAAGCGCTTACTGGATGATGCCCATAGCCAGATTGAGACCTTACAGCAGCAACAGCAGGAGGATGCTGCGACGCTGACCATTTGGTTTCGGGCATTGGTGCACGATATTCTGACACTTTGTCATGGCGACAATACAGAAGATACCTTAAACGCCTCTGCCAGGGTGTTGGGTACTATACAATTGCTTTCACCCACCGAGGGTAAATATATTGCTGAGGTAAATAGTCGGCATCGTCATTTGTACAAAGCAGTGCTTAGTTTACGTTTACTGGATCAGCAACTCAAAGACGGTCAGCTACAGGATAGCTATATTTTGGAGCGATATAATGCCAGTAAAGCCGGGCCACCATCTGCTGATAATCACTATTTTTCCTTTTATGACGATGTTCAGGTACCGCTTGTCATGGCGTCATTACTGCAAGATATAGGCAGTGTTCACCCGGATGGCTTAGCCATTTTAACCGGCGCTGATGGTAAAGCTAATCCATTGCGTCCGCTGGATAACGAGCAACGTACTGAATTATTGAAGGTTTTTTTTCGGGAATGTCTAAGTTTTGCGCAAAAAGCCCTGGTCGCGGCCCGCTATATGGGGCGTGATCGGCATGAGCGCGATTGTTTTGTTCGCAATGAAGAGCAGAAAAAAGCCTTTTTGCTAAAGCTGCTGCGCTTTTCGTTTAAGAGTAATGAAGAAATTGGCAGCTTACTGAAAATCCCGCAAATTTATACTGCCTTTGTGCTTTCTACCAAAGAACAATATCAGTACGAACAATTACCCAAAGTAGGCATATTACTGCAAAAAGGAGTTGATAAAGGCATGTATCATGCCTCGTCAGTGACGGGATTAATCAAAGTGACTGGCCATTTCCCACAGGGCTTTGGCGTTGTCTATGTGCCCAAGGACTCTGATGGTAATGATTTAGAGCGCTATGAGTACGCTATCGTGACCGGCCTATGCCCCAAAGATCCTGAGCAGCCTGTTTGTCGCCTGGTGACCTACAGTATGACATTTAAAATGTCCGTGCACGGTATGGTGTTAAGCAAAGCTAATAACTTATATTACCCAGAAGGCCGTAAAAAACTGGCTACAGTCAGTGAGGAGCGCTTACTGGAAATTCTGGAGCGGCTGGTATCCAATTTTGAAGAACGCAAAAACATGCCGTTACTCCCCCAATATTGGTTACCAAATGATTATTTTAGCGTCAGTCGTAATCAAAACTTGTGGAATAAAGTAGTCAACCAACACATTTAGTCTGGTGTCTTAGGGGGCGATGCTTTATTGGTTTGCTCTGAACTGTCACCTGCGTTGCAGCATATCCCATCAGCGTCGATAGCCGCAGGGTTGTCATGCTCAGCCCCCCGATGATCACTGTTGTTATCAGCATTAATATTGTCTGCCACAGGCTCTGCCCGCATTTGCTGTTGCACCGATTGCTCATCCACTCTGGGGTCCAGCGCTGCGGCTAAGGGCGAGGAGACTAAGTCGCCTGAAGCCAGTTGATAATCAGATGACGCTTGTTGAGCTAATAATTTATTTGCCATTTTTTGGTTGTAATTGACCCTCTGTAACCGGATAAACAGCAGCAAACAACAGACTGCCATATAGCCATACAGCATACTGTTCCCCAGTAATTGCATAAAGGCAGAGGCAATCAGTGGCCCTATGGTTGCACCAATACCAAAGGTCAACAAGATGGTGGCAGACAGTGCCACCCGATCATTTTGATCAATATGCTGGTTAGCCAGCGCTGTGGCTAGCGGGTAGAGGGTAAAGGCAAGAATACCAAAGCAAAAGGTCGCGCCAAGCAGAAAAAAACCCGAGAGCGGCAGTATTGCCATCGTTAACACTATGACACCAAGTAGTGCACTGTTGATCCGCAATAAGCGGCTGCGCGGGATTTTATCAGACAACTTGCCCATCGGATATTGCGCCAGTAAGCCGGCTAAAATAGTCACCGACATAAAGCTGGCAATGCCGGCGTTAGATAAGCCACTGTTGGCCACAAAAGCCGGTGCCAAGCCATAGAAAGAGCCGGAGATGCCGCCGGCAATTAAAATAGTGGTTAATGATTGCGGTACCTGGCGCCAGAATGGCAGAATTTTTAACGGTGCCGGATGCAGTGGTGCCGGGTGGATACGCCGGGTCAGTGCAATTGGCACAATACAAAGCGCATAACAAATACCCACCAGCAGCAGTGGCTCCAGCCCCAGCTCAGGAAACAGCGATAACACAGTTTGACCACCAATCATGCCAATGTAGGACACAATCATATAGGCAGCAAACACGGTACCGCGTTGCTGGGTTTCAGCTTGCTCGTTTAACCAGCTTTCCAACACCATGTATTGGCACATCATGCCAGTACCGACCAGTAAACGCAGTACCAGCCAGACTTCCAGTTGTAAGGTGAGCGCATGCCCCAATGCCGATGCGGTAACAATACCGGCGCTGGCGACAAAGGTACGGATATGGCCAACCCTGGCAATTAAGCGATGGCCGAGTTTTGAACCCACCACCAGCCCCAGGTAATAACAGGACATCATGGCGCCAATCCACAACGGCTCTACCTGATTAGCAGCTAAGGACAACCCCAGGTAGGTGGTCAGCAAACCCGCTGCCAGCACCATCACCAGGGTGCTGCTGAACAGCGAGGAAAAACTGCGAAATGGGCTGGACATGAAGCTGGGCTAACTCCTTATTTAACGCGCATACCGGCTGTTGCACCGCTGTCTGGCGACAAAATAAATAAGTCGCTGCCACCAGGCCCTGCAGCCAGTACCATACCCTCTGATAAACCAAAGCGCATTTTACGAGGTGCCAGATTTGCCACCATTACCGTATAACGACCAACTAAATCCTCTGGGGCATAGGCAGCTTTAATACCAGCAAATACCTGACGTTGCTCACCGGCACCAATATCCAGTTGTAACTGCACCAGTTTATCAGCCCCTTCTACCGCACTGGCACTGATGATTTTAGCCACCCGTAAATCCACTTTCATAAAGTCTTCGATGCTAATGGTTTGGGCAATAGGCTCGCGCGCAGCTGCAGAGTTATCAGTGTTATTATGCTTATCTGCTAATGGTTGCGTCTGATTGCTTGGTTGCAAGTGTTCGGTAGACGCCGAGACCATCGCATTGACTTTTACCGGATCAACCCGCTGCATCAGCGGTTTAAAGGTATTGATGCTATGGTTCAGCAATGGCAGCTGGTAACTATGCCAGTTAAGTTCATCATTTAAAAAGGCTTCTACTTCGCTGGCCATTAATGGCAGTACCGGCTTTAAATAATGCATCAGTACGCGGAACAGGTTTAATCCCATAGAACAAACATCATGGGCTTCTGTCTGGCGCGTGTCATCTTTGACCAGCACCCAAGGCGCTTTGGCATCAATGTACTGGTTAGCTTTATCGGCCAACGCCATAATGTCGCGAATAGCCCGGGCGAATTCACGCTTTTCAAAGCTATCAGCAATACTATCGCCTGCGGCGACAAATTCCGCCAGTAAGGCCGGCTCAGCCACAGTTGCGGCAAGCTTGCCATCAAAGCGCTTAGTAATAAAGCCGGCGCAACGACTGGCGATATTCACCACTTTACCGACTAAATCGGCATTCACTTTTTGGCTGAAATCATCCAGATTTAAATCCAGATCGGTAATGCCGCTGGTCAGCTTAGAGGCGAAGTAATAGCGCAGATATTCCGGGTTTAAATGATCTAAATAGGTGCGGGCTTTAATAAAGGTGCCGCGCGATTTAGACATTTTCGCGCCGTTAACGGTGACAAAGCCATGGGCAAAAACGGCATTGGGCTTTCTGAAGCCTGCGCCATGCAGCATGGCTGGCCAGAATAGGCTATGAAAATAAATAATGTCTTTACCAATAAAGTGATACACCTCGGCGCTGGAGTCTTCGCGCCAAAAGCTGTCAAAATCGATTTGCTGCTTATCACAGAAGTTTTTAAAGCTGGCCAGATAACCAATGGGCGCATCCAGCCAGACATAGAAAAACTTACCCGGTGCGCCTGGAATCTCAAAACCAAAGTAGGGCGCATCACGGCTGATATCCCACATTTGCAGGCCATCGGTAAACCATTCCTGCAGTTTGTTGGCCATTTCTTCCTGCAAAGCGCCACTGCGGGTCCAGTCTTGCAGCATCTGGCCAAAGGCCGGCAAATCAAAAAAGTAATGCTCGCTGTCTTTTAAAACCGGGGTAGCACCAGATACTACTGAGCGCGGGTTTTTAACGTCAGTGGGGCTATAGGTGGCGCCACAAACATCACAGCTGTCGCCGTTTTGATCAAGGGCGCCACATTTAGGGCAATCCCCTTTGACAAAGCGATCGGGTAAAAACATATTTTTCTGCGGGTCATACAGCTGACTGATAATTTTACGTTTGATATAACCGCGCTCATCCAGCCGCTGATAAATCAGACTGGCAAAGGCGCGGTTTTCGTCGCTGTGAGTAGAATAATAATTATCAAAAGCAATACCAAAACCGGCGAAATCGGCTTCGTGTTCAATTTTAGTTTGCGCAATCATCTCTTCCGGGCTAATACCCTGTTGCTGCGCTTTGAGCATAATAGGGGTGCCATGGGCATCATCGGCACAGACATAATAACATTGGTGACCGCGACCCTTTTGAAATCGGGACCAGATGTCCGTTTGAATATATTCCAGCAGGTGTCCCAGGTGAATAGGGCCATTGGCATAAGGCAGGGCTGAGGTGATCAGAATTTTCCGTGTTGACATCAATAGTCGCTCTTGCATAAATAACTGAAATTAAGTTGCTTAATGATACAATACCCAGCAACAAATCGCATCCGGCAAACGAGTATTGTCAGGAAATAACCGGGGTTAACACGCCTTTTGGCGTATGTTTGGAGTCAGTATGTTCGGCTGGTTAAAAAATGCGGGGAAAGCAACCACAGCCAATACCGCTAATACATTGTCAATAACGGCTGATGTATCAACAATAATATCACTGTTAAGGCAAGCTCCTGCTCGTTATGGCAGTATTAAGCATCTGGTGTTGGTAGCCTCAGGTAAAGGCGGAGTAGGTAAATCTACTACGGCGGTTAATCTTGCGGTGAGTCTGGCGCAACTGGGCGTTAAAACCGGTTTATTGGATGCCGACATTTATGGCCCCTCTATTCCCACTATGCTTGGGCTCAGTGGTCAGAAAATACAGTCACCTGATAATAAAAGCATGTTACCAATGCAGGCTTTTGGATTGGCGGTCAATTCAATAGGCTTTTTAGTCGACCCGGATAAAGCCTCCGTCTGGCGCGGTCCTATGGCCAGTCAGGCATTATTGCAGCTGTTGCAAGAAACGCAGTGGCCTGAACTGGATGTGTTGATAGTCGATATGCCGCCGGGCACTGGCGATATTCAGCTTACGTTGTCACAAAAATTACCGGTCAGTGGCGCGATAATTGTCACCACGCCGCAGGATGTGGCGCTGGCTGATGCGAAAAAAGCCATAGTGATGTTTGGTCAGGTGAAAATTCCGGTACTGGGCTTAATTGAAAACATGAGTTTTTACCAGTGCCCGCACTGCGGTGAAACCGATGATATTTTTGGCAGTGACGGTGGGGTGGCGCTGGCCCAACGCTATCAGTTGCCGGTGCTAGGCCAGCTTCCATTGCTGCGTGATATCCGGTTACAGGCCGATGACGGTGTGCCTTCGGTGTTAAAACAGCAGGCAATTGCTGATATTTACCGTACAATGGCCGGGCAATTGTTAACTAATCTGGCAAGTTTAACCGCCACGGCGGGGCAAGCAGTAGACATTATTATAACGGATGATTAAAGCATGAGATTGTGTGATCGTGATATAGAGCAGCATTTAGCTGAGGGGAAAATCCGCATCGAGCCGATGCCGGCGCAGGATATGATTAGCGGCGTCAGTGTCGATATCCGGCTTGGCAACAAATTCCGGGTATTTCAGGCGCATGCTGCACCCTATATTGATTTAAGTGGCCCCAGAGCCGAAGTGGACAAAGCCTTAAACTCGGTAATGAGTGATGAAATTTACATTGCTGATGACGCGGTGTTTATTTTGCACCCCAGTGAGTTGGCGCTGGGGGTGACCCAGGAGTCAGTGACCTTACCCTCTGATATTGTCGGTTGGCTGGATGGCCGTTCTTCACTGGCACGCCTGGGGCTGATGGTGCATGTCACTGCGCATCGGATTGATCCGGGTTGGTCGGGCAATATTGTGCTGGAGTTCTATAATAGCGGTAAGCTGCCTTTGGCGCTGCGGCCACATATGAAAATTGGCGCACTGAATTTTGAATTAATGACAGGTGCTGCCGACCGGCCTTATAACAAGCGCACCGATGCAAAATACCAGCAACAAACCGGGGCAGTGGCCAGCCGTATTGGCCATGATGACAAAGGGCTTTAAGCCGGGATTTGGCTAAATAAAAAGCCCATGTAAAAACATGGGCCAAAGCTATAAAGCAAAAATGAAGCGAAATGATTATGCAGTAAAATTGCATAGCTTGGCAATAGACAGCGCAAATAATTTTCTCATTACACCACTGTTTTGGAGAAACTATGAAACTGTACGGCTCTCAAACTTCACCTTATGTGCGACGTATTCGCCTGTTACTGGCCAATGAGGCCTATCAGTTTGTTAATTTAAATATCTTCGACGGCCCGGATCGGGCGACACTGATTAATTATAACCCGGCGCGCAAAATCCCTATGCTGTTAGATCATGAACAGGTTATTTATGACTCCGGGGTGATTTTCCGCTATCTGGCCGATAAGTTTGGTTTTGCCGCGCTAAGTTGGGCTGAAGAAAATCAATTAACGCTGATTAATGCTGCTAATGATTCGCTGGTTGAGCTGCTGCTGTGCAAACGCTCGGGCTTTAATATTCTGGAAGATAAATTGTTTTTTAGCCTGCAGCATGAAAGAGTGAGCGGTGCGCTGGCGGCATTAGAGCAGTTAGTGGCCGCAGGGGAGTTTAGCAAATGGCAGTATCCGGCCATCGCTTTATACTGCTTACTGGATTGGATTAGTTTTCGGGAGCTAACATCATTAGCGCATTATCCAAAACTGCAGGCCTTTTTGCAGCAACATCAATCAGAAGCCGCCGTGGCCTTGTCGGATCCACGGATCCTGTGAGACGCTAATCCATATATAAAGGCTGGCTTAATAGCCAGCTAAAAGGAGCAACGGATGAAGTTAGAGCAACTTGAAAAACTCGCCAAATTAAAAGAGCAGGGTATGTTAACAGAAGAAGAGTTTGCCGAACAAAAGGCCCGCATTCTGGCACAAGCCGATATCAGACTCGCATTAAACCGCTTTATTGAAGATGAAAAACTTTACTCCATGCTAATGCACTTTGCGTTGTTTTTTGCCTTTGTGCTTCCGGTTTTAGGCTGGGTGCTGCCACTGGTGATGTGGTTATATAAAAAAGAAACCCCCTATATTGATCAGCAAGGCCGCATTATTGCTAACTGGATAATCAGTGCCTTTATCTATTTGCTGGTATCACTACTGTTAACCTTTGTGTTTATTGGCGTTGTGATGTTGCTGGTGCTGTTAATTTGCTCCATCATTTTTATTATTCAGGGGGCAATAAGAGCAAAAGAAGGGCGCATCGAAAACTACCCGCTGGCTTTTAATTTTTTCTCGGTAGCCGAAGCTGGCATGGTGGCCGATACCAGCAGCGACTAGCCGAGAATACCACCTAAAGAACTTCAGCAAATCAAGCCGGTTACTGCGCTTGTTTCAGGCATACCGGCTCTATTAAGACACTGTTTTGCTGATCAGACAGCCAGATTTGCCCTTCGCTAATACTGACCTGCAGCTGCATATTGCGGCTGACCAGGCTTGCCATGGCTTTTACCGCCTCTTCTGGTATGTCATAAACGCTGAGGTTTTGATACCGCTGTAGCGCCTGCTCGCTGTTTTTCCACCACACCGGTACACTGCGCCCGCCATAACAATACAACTGCACTTGTCTGGCGCGGCCGCAGGCTTTGCGTAGCCACTTTTCATCGCTTTGGCCAAATTCAACCCAAAGGTTAACTTCGCCGCTTAGGCTGCAATCCCATAATTCAGCTTGCTCATCTTCACCACTGAGGCCCTTGGTAAAGGTCAGGGTTTCAGAGGCATTCAGCGCAAAGGCCAGCAAGCGTACCATCATGCGCTCATCATTTTCTGACGGATGCTGCGCCAGGGTTAAACTGTGATCCTGATAATAGTGTCGGTCCATATCTGCTATTTGCAGCTGAACCTTAAATACCGTTGCTTTTAACGCCATATGTTCAGATGCCTTACGCTACTTAGCTTTAAAATCTTGCTGTAGGTGTTGTATTTTAAGTTGCTCTGCCAGCAGCGGCAGATAAAAAAACGCAGTGTACTCTGACACTGCGTTTGCTGCAGCACAATTATCTGTGCTCGAAGCACGCCTTAGCGCGTCGCCGAAGGGCTGGGTTTAATGGGTTGTGGTCATTGCCTCTGCAAACAGTCTATTCACTTTATGCCAGTTAACCACAGTCCACCAGGCATCAGCATAGCTGCCACGGCGGTTTTGGTATTGCAGATAATAGGCATGCTCCCACACATCCAATGCCAGTATTGGCGTGCCGCGCACCGGGTTAATATCCATTAGCGGGTTATCCTGATTAGCCGTAGAGGTAATCTGCAACTGCTGTTTGTCGTTAACGATTAACCAGGCCCAACCTGAACCAAAGCGGGTGGCCGCGGCCTGATTAAATTGTGTTTTCATGTTATCAAAGGAGCCAAATTGCCGATCTATGGCTTCTAACAAGGCTTTTGATGGCTCACCGCCACTGCCTGGTGCTGCCATTACCTGCCAAAACAGCTGGTGGTTATAGTGGCCGCCGCCATTATTACGCACAGCGTCATTAAACTCAGACATACGTTGCATCATGCTGACTAAATCCAACTTAGCCAGTTCAGGGTACTCGCTTATCTGGGCATTTAAATTGGTGACATAGGCCTGATGGTGCCGGCCATGGTGAATTTGCATCGTGGCTTTATCAATCACCGGCTCCAATGCATCATAAGCGTAGGGCAAAGGCGCCAGAGTAAAGGCGGCAAAAGCGGGCAGGCTGCTGGCCAACCACAGTAAGCTGCTCAGGCAGAGGGTTTTTATCATCGTCACGGCTCCATTGTTGCAAAATTATGACAAGCCTAAAGCTTATCAGGCTATATGTACAGCCCGCGGCAGCATTGGGATCGGTTTGTACTAAAACCCTGGCGTTACGCCAGGCATATTTGCTAACAATTTGTCTGTGATAATCGCATCACTATCAAGCAGATTTAGGTATGATATTTCATTTTGGCTAGCCGCTTGCTTGCAGCTTGGGTGTAGGCAGCAATTTTTACTAAAGGAAAACTATGAAGCGTTTGTTAATTATGGCAACTCTGGTTTTTTTCAGCGCGATAAGCGTGGCTGAAGTAGACCCAGAATGGATACGTTATCCGGCTATTTCACCTGATGGCCAAACCATCGCTTTTACTTATAAGGGTGATATTTATGCTGTACCGGCTCAAGGCGGCCAGGCCACTCGTCTGACATTTCATAAAGCCCACGATTACAGCCCGGTATGGAGCCATGATGGCAAACAGATTGCGTTTGCCTCGGATCGTTTTGGCCATTTTGATGTGTTTGTGATGGATTCGCGTGGTGGACAGGCAACCCGGTTGACCTTTCATTCTACCAATGAACAACCTTATGCCTTTAGTGCAGATAATACTCAGGTAATTTTTTCGGGGCAACGGATGGATCTGGCGACACATCGTCAGTATCCAAGTGGCCGCCTGCCAGAATTGTATCAGGTACCGGTAACCGGCGGTCGGGTTGAGCAGATTTTTACGGTTCCAGCTGATGATGTGCAAGTAAGCCTTGATGGTAAAACGCTGATTTACCATGATCAAAAAGGGGCGGAAAACCCCTGGCGCAAAAAACATAAAAGCTCAGCAACACGCGATATCTGGCGCTATGACATGGTGAGTAAAGAACATAAGCAAATCACTACCTTTGCCGGTGAAGACAGAAACCCGGTGTTTGCCAAAGACAATAATATTCTGTTTTACCTCAGTGAAGAGAGTGGTAGCTTTAACGTGCACCGGCTGGATATGAATAGACCTTCACGCAATACCCAGCTGACGCACTTTACCTTACACCCGGTACGCTTTTTATCGCACGGTAATGGCACCCTGGCATTTAGTTATCATGGCAAGCTGTACACCATCCCCGAGTCTGGCCAGCCGCAGCAAGTGAAGGTGAGCATCCGTACTCAGGATGTGGATAATAACCAGGAAATGTTACCGGTTAACGCGAAAATATCTGAGATGGTATTGTCACCAAACGGCAAAGAAATTGCGTTTGTGGCGCATGGCGATGTGTTTGTATCGTCGGTTGATGGCGCCTTTACCAAGCAAATTACTCACACCGCCAGTAGAGAAGGTTTTGTCAGCTTTTCAGCCGAGGGCGATTATTTACTCTATGGCGGTGAGCGTGATGGTCGCTGGAGTATTTATAAAGCAACTAAAGTGCGTTCAGAAGAGCCATTTTTTTATGCTGCGACCTTAATCAATGAAACGCCGCTAATTAGTAATGACAAAGACAACTACCAACCGCAAATGTCGCCTGATGGTAAAAAATTAGCCTATGTTGAAGATCGCCGCACCCTCAAAGTAATGGATCTGAGCAGCGGCAACAGTGTGACCTTGCTCACCCCCGACAGCGCTATTCACTTTAGCGATGGTGATAAAACCTTTAGTTGGAGCCCGGATAGCCAGTGGATATTGTTTGAATATCGCAAATGGTTACACAATTCTGATGTGGCGATGATTAATGCCAACGGCGGTGAGCCTATGCGGGTGCTCATTCCCAGTGGTTACAATGATGTGTCGCCGAAATGGGCCAATGCTGGCAAGCAAATCCTCTGGTTTAGTAATAGAGATGGCTTAAGAAGCTATGCGACCAGTGGTCGCGCTGAGTTTGATGTGTACACTTTGTTTTTCACCCAGGGAGCCTGGGATGAATTCCGCTTAAGTGAAGATGATTTTAAACTGATGCAGGCCATTAAAGAGGCGGCCAAAGCCAAAGAAAGCGATGACAAAGCCAAGGATGACAAGGACAAAGAAGACAAAAAGAGCAAGGACAAAACGGTCGCACCAATAGCGCTGGAGTGGGATAGGTTAGACGAACGTGTTGCTAAACTGACTATTCACTCATCGCAGTTGGCAGATGCGGTGCTGAATAAAGCAGGCGACACCTTGTACTACTTATCGCGGTTTGAAGATAAGCACGATTTATGGATGACCAACCTGCGCACCAAAGAAACTAAAAAGGCCATTACTTTGGGGGTGCGTGGTGGCGCTTTACAGTGGGATCCGGCCATGGAAACCCTGTATTTATTGGCAGAAGGCAGCATGTCTAAGCTGGACCTGGCCGCGGGCAAGCGTGAAGGTATCAGTATTAAAGCTACTACGCAGATTGACTACGATGCGGTACGGCAGTACGCCTTTGAGCATGTGTGGTTACGCAACGCCAAGGTGTTTTACGAACCCAGCTATCATGCCGTCGATTGGGCGCTAATGCACACTGAATACCAACCTAAAGTAGCGCACGTTAGCAATGAATGGGAGTTTACCGAGTTACTCAGTGAAATGCTCGGCGAGTTAAACGTGTCGCATTCCGGCGCCAGTTACCGGCCAAATAACAGCAAGGGTGATGCTACCGCCGCTTTAGGTGTGTTTTATGACTATAGCCACCAGGGTGTGGGCATAAAAATTACTGAAGTGATTGCCGGTGGCCCCTTAGATAGAGCCGCCTTTAATGTCACCACAGGCATGGTTATTGAAAAAATTGACGGTGAGCCGGTTGCCACTGATATTGACTGGGCGGCCTTATTAAACCGCAAAGCCGGTACTTTTGTGTTATTGTATATCAGGAATTTGCAAGGCGAGACTAAGCAGTTGGTGGTAAAACCCATCACTCTGGCTCAGCAGCAAGCCTTACTGTACCAACGCTTTGTTAAAATCAATGAGCAAGACGTTCTCAAGCGCAGCAATGGTCAGCTGGGATATGTGCATATTCCGGGTATGGCTGATGGCCCTTATCGTGATGTTTACAACGATATGATGGGCCGTTTTTCAGATAAAAAAGCCATGGTCATTGATACCCGCTTTAATGGTGGCGGTGATTTGGTTGCCGATTTGGCGATGTTTTTTACCGGTAAGCCCTTTTTAACTTATGCCACTGCAGATCGGGTAGTGGGTGGTGAGCCAACATCGCGTTACACCAAACCCATTATTACGCTATTTAACGAAGCCATGTACAGCGACGGCCATTGTTATGCCAGTGCTTTTAAAGATTTAAAGCTGGGCAAATCAGTCGGCATGCCGGTACCCGGCACCTGCAGCTTTGCAGGTTGGGAAGCCTTGCCATTAGGCGGTCGCTGGGGCACGGTGCCGGTTAGTGCTAAAAATATGGCCGGTGAGTGGTTGGAGAATAACCAAACACCGCCAGACATTATGATTCAAAACCAACCCGGCATCATAGACTTTGGCCGTGACCAACAGCTAGAGCGTGCAGTGCAGGAGTTAATGAAACAGCTGCGCTAACAAAGTGTTGTTAGCAGCCGCCAATCCAGCTGTTAGTCAGAGTAGGGGCGCATTATTGCGCCCCTTTTATCTGAACTTAATCCCATTAACCCATGCGGGTAAGGCGATTTTTCGCGGTGTTGTGAAACCTGCTTGTTGCTGGTACTTTGTTTGGTAAGTTATAGGCTGCTTAGTGCCAAAAGCAGACATGTGCATTTCAGTTTTCAAAAGTTCGCTTTTAACTAAAAGCAGACAGACTGAACAGATAAAGATGAGTGACTCTGAGATTCTAAGACATTAGAATTTTTCAACTTCATTTAATGGCATGTATCTTCTTTGTCATACATAAATAGAGTACAAATGATGCGTTTATTGCAGTTGGCACTTTGATAGCTGCTCCAGATACTGATTCGAATCAGATCCTCAATGGGCGCAGTGTGCTAATCATAAAAAATTTGTAATCCAGGTTGAGGTTATGCAATCACTAAATACTTTTTCACTCCAATACCTGCAGGCTTTTGTACTCAGTGCTGAATTAGGGTCAATTTCTGCTGCGGCCAGAGTATTGGGTAAACGACAATCGCAATTAAGTGGTTGGATTGCAGACTTGGAGGCAGAGCTGAATTTAGAGTTGTTTACTCGAACTGGCAACAGTCTGCAGCTAAGTCCAGATGGCCATACTTTATTACCGTTAGCTCAGCACACCGTGGCACAATCAAATCGCTTACAAGCGGCAGCGCATGCTTTACAACAACATAAGCAACTGGTACTTGTGGTCGGTGTTGCGCCCCACATTCCACAACAACTTTTAACCGATGCCATTGTCGGCTTTATGCAAAAGCAACCGCAGGTTCAGGTCCGCATCATTACACAGAATGAAGAAGAGTTAGCACAAGGCCTGACCGACGGTTTATTTGATGTGGTGCTGTTGCATGAGAGCATCGAACTGCATAGCAGTCGTTACGACTATTGCCGCGTTGGTTTTTATGATGAAGTCTTCACGGTAAGAAAGGGCCATCCGCTTGCCGGAAAACCAAGTATTGGGGTCGCAGACTTAGCGCCATTTCGCGAGTTAATTTGGGCGGAGGATTATCAACAGTCTGCCGATGAGAGCGGTTACAGTGGCTATTCTAGTCAGATTGCAGACTTTAGTACGCTCAAAGGTGTGCTATTAAAAACTGACTGCGTTGCCTTACTCCCAGCCTTGATGGTGGCATCTGGCATACAAGCAGGTCAATTAGCGTTGTTGCACGTGAACACTGAGTTATCGACAATGCGCCGTCGTTTGGAATTACGCTGGCCTCTGGGAAGCCAGCACAAAACTATCATCAGCAGTTGGTTAAGGTTAGTTTGTCAGACTCTTAATAATCTGGACTCTGATACACCACCTGACCGTTGAGCATTGTTAATAAGAACTTCGCCTGACGGATTTTAGCGGGTTTAACCCGACTGATATCCTGATCAATCACCACCAAATCGGCAGCTTTACCGACAGTCAGTGAGCCCGTTTGTTCAGCGAGACCTAAAGCTTGTGCAGCATTAATTGTATAGGCCGCAATCGCTGTATCAACGTCTGGGAAGGACTGACCTTTTAACTCCAATGCGTTGGCAATACTAATGAGCGGATTGAGCTGATTGACGTTCCAATCGCTACTCAGGGTAAGGTTTGCACCGGCAGCAAGAAATGCTCTCACCGGCATTAAATGAGCGGCGCGCTCGTGACCTAACCATGTATCAGCCCAATGATGATCTGCATGCAAAGTACCTTCATTGCCAATTTGCATGTCTGCATCAACAGATAATTGTTTAAATCTACCGAAGTCTTCAACTTGCACTAATTCAAGATGGGTTAAGCCATACAATTGCTCCGAACCTGCTTGGCGGGCAGATTCAACAGCGTCAAGTGCATTGCGTGTCCCACCATCACCGATGGCATGGATGTGAGCACCATAACCAATTTTATCCAGTTCCACCAACCACCACTTCATTTGATCCGGCGCGATGTAATCTAACCCTGTCGGTAAGTCAGGATTAATCGTTTCACGGTATGGCTGCAGTAATCGAGCGGTGCCGTTTTGTAATAAACCATCGCTGTATAGCTTCACTTGATTGATAACCAGCAACCGGGTTGCATCCGGTTGATAAACTTTGCGGAAAAATTCCAGCTGCGGTGCTGCAGGGTCGGCAGGATAAATCCATGGGCGGATACTGACACGCGCAGTTAACTGCTTTTGTTTTTCCAGCTGTTGCCAGGTATCCAGCCAACCACGCTTCCAATACAGTCGTCCATCACCAACAGTCGTAATGCCATTCTCAGCCAATTGGCGAAGTCCGTTGCGTAACCCACGCTTGTGCGCATTTTGTAAATCCGGTTGCTGATTCCAAGCGATCTCAAACAAGCGGTCGCCAGCATTATCCAGCAGAATTCCGCTGAGACTGCCATCGGTTTCACGTAAGATGCGACCACCTTGCGGGTCGGTGGATTTGTCATTGATCCCCGCAAGTTTAAATGCTGTGCTATTCACCCACATGGAATGCGAAGTTTGTTCCATGATCACCACCGGGTTGCTAGGGAACAGGCGGTCGAGCATTTCTAATGGGGATTCATCTGACAGAGTAAGCAGCTTAGCTAGCTCATGGCCATAGCCCATTAACCATTCATCTGTTTGGGGGGCCAATTCGTGCTTGCATTGAACCAGCACTTGCTCGTAACCACGGATACTTTGAGCATCAGACAAATCACAATCACCGCCAATCTCAGCATCAGCTTCAAACACATGATTGTGGTTATCGATAAATCCAGGGCCGATAAATGCCCCTTCTAAATCCTGCCAGTTACCCAAGTTTGGATACTGTTTCTGCGCAGCTTCTGCTTTACCAATAAAAGCGATACGGCCATCTTTGATCACCAGTGTGTCAGCCGTTTGATGCTGATAAATAATGGCGTTGGTGAAGACCATCGCTGAAGGTTTTGCATGAACAGCAGTCATTTCTGCATCTTCTCCTGCGCCAGCAGGTTTGCAGCCGAATAGAAACCCGCTGGCAACGAGCATAGATAAGTAACTAAATTTCATTTCGTGGTTCTCAGCTTGATTAAACTTTAATCATTGTAGCAGGAGGGGGTGAGTCTAAAAGTTAGTCACTATCATGAATCAGTGATAGCAATCGGTGTTGCGAATGGCTATGTACATGAAATTAGTATTTATATGTTTGTGGTAACTGCTTTGATGAAGACAATCAAGTGTCTGAGAGTGCGATAAATCTACCTCTGAATCGGATTTTTTCTAATGTTCAGAGGTTACGAAAAATGAATGTCCGCCATGCCGACTAAGCCGACATTTGTTTCTCTTAAGAGCCCAATTGTTGAACAGCTGCAATTCGCTCATAGCGCTTTTGTGCCAATTGCTGACATTATAGTTTTCCACATTAAACGTCTGCTTTCAGATGCAGAGCTGAATTTACTCGAAATTGCTGCCATGCCCACATTTAGTTCATCCTTACCCCAGGGTGAGATTACGAGTGATCATTTAATCACCACGCTCATCCCAGCCTCCAACACTGC